>DASRJA010000668.1:0-6794 GCA_035649695.1 Mycobacterium sp.
TGGCGAACGACCTCGCGCCGGCGTCGATATGGCCAAGGCTGCGTGCGGCCAGGGGGCGGGCGCGGCCGAGTCGAGGGGTCAGCGACGCGGTCGCGTCGGCGGCGCGGGCGGCGGCGTCGGCGGCGTTCACCCACGCGGCGCCGAGGGGTAGTCCGGCCTGCATGTCTTGTTCGAAGCTCTCGACGAAGGGCAGGAACGCATCGACGAGGGTCTTGTCGCCGAGCCGCGCGTTGCCGTAGGCGGTGATCGCGTCGAGGGCGGCGCGAAGGGCGGTGGTCGCAGTGTGGGGCGAAACGGTGTCGTCGGACATCACGCGGGCGGCGGCGCGCAAGGCTGCGCCCCACAGCGCGCCGGAGGTCCCACCGGCGCGGTCACTCCACGCGTCGGCGGCGAGCAGCAGCGTGGTGGCGGCACCGGCGTCCTCGGCGACGGCTCGTTGAGCGGCGGCGGCTGCGGCGCGCGAACCGCGGACCATCACCCGGCCGTGGTCGCCGTTGCCGGCGACGGCGTCCAGCTGGTTGAGGTCCGCCTCGTGCTGGTCGAGTGACTCGGCTGCCGATTCCAGCGCTGCCACAATGCTTTTGGCGATGAGTCGAGATGCCTCGGACGCTGCCGGAATGGCCCGGGCGACGGCTGGCTGGATCGGTCGGGCCGCCGGGACCGGCTCCATCGTGATTTTGCGGTAGGCGGGTGTGTTGGCAGGAGCGGACCACAGTGCGCAGGTTTCGTCATCAAGCCAGCCGATGGTCAGCGATGCGCCCGCCATGTCGAGACTGGTGACGAGTTCGCCGACTTCCGGGTCGATCACCTCGACGTCGGCGGCTTCGAGCCGGGGTGCGATCTCGTGCCAGAGCACAAAGAGTTCCTCGTAGCGGGTGGCGCCAAGGCCGTTGACGAGAACGGCTGCCTGCGTAGCGTTTTCGGGTCGCTCGACGAGGACGCGCTCGACAAGAAGCTCGGCGAGGTCGGCGGCGCTGAGGATGGGCTGCTCGGAGATTCCGGGCTCGCCGTGCAGGCCGAGGCCGACGGCCATCTGGCCGGGTGCGAGCGTGAACAGGGGCGCCCCGGAGCCGGGGGGTGTGCAGCCGGAGAAAGCGACGCTGAGGGAAGCGGTGCGTTTGTTGACGCGGTCTGCCACCGCGGCGACGCCGTCGAGGTCGTACCCGGATTCAGCGGCGGCCGAGGCGATCTTGATGACGATGAGGTCGCCGGCGGTGCCGCGTCTTAGCGGCCGGTCTTCGGGTGGGGCGGAGGCGAGGTCGTCGGTGACGACGACGGATCGAGTGGGCACGCCTGCGGCGATGAGTTGGTCGCGGGCGGCGTCGAAGTTGAGCACATCGCCGGCGTAGTTGCCGTAGCTGAGGAAGATGCCGCCGCCGGCGTCGGCGGCGCGGGCGACCGAGACGATTTGTTGGGTAGAGGGGGAGGCGAAGACGTCGCCGACGACCGCCCCGTCGGCCATGCCGGGACCGACCCAGCCGGCGAAGGCGGGATAGTGGCCGGTACCGCCGCCGATGACCACAGCGACCTTGCCGGGGCTGGGAGGGCCAGCGCGGACTAAACCGCCGGGCACCTGCTGCACGTACTTGGGAAATGCGCCGGCGAATCCCGACAGCGCCTCGCCGGAGAAGTCGGCCGGATCGTTGTAGATCTTGGTCATCGACACCTTCTGGATCAGCGGTTGTTCGCGATTCTATGGGGAGGGTGGTGGGCGGGGACGGCCAGCTTTAGGCGCTGGCGCGGTAAGCCGCGCGGCGGCCACCCGCTGCCCCGGGTCACTACTCAGTATTTGCCATGCCGTGACGCCGAATTCGAGTAGTCCGGTACGCATGGCGACACGGCGTTCACGGCATAGCTTGGGCGCATCAGAGAAAAACTGACGCGGCGCCAAACATGATTGAACCGGATCGAATACCGGACCGTTGAACTCGACAGGGACGCCGCTAACTGAATCGCCCGACCCGGGCGCAACAACAGGATAGCCTGACAGCAAATCCACCGCCGCAGGCGCGTGGGGCCCTGGTCAACCATGTAATCGCCGATTTGAAGCCGACGGTTCCGTCAGTTTGACCGTTTTGCATTGGGAGACAACTAAAACCGCAGGATTTGCGACGATTGCTCCCTATGGGCGGATCGACGCAGAGATCACAGAAACTCTGTAACGAATGACTGACGAAGATGCGTAGCAAATGTCCATCATTCGTCACGGAACACCCGGAAGGTACTGCCATGAAGAAGATCATTTTCACCTCACTCGCAGCGGGCGCGTTGGCATCCGCCACACTCGGTCTGGCCGGAGCCGCTTCCGCCGCGCCGTCCGGCCCACCGCCGGTCGATGACACCATCAGTCAACTGCAGGCGAAAGGCTTCAACGTCCTCGTGAGCCGGGTCGACAGCGATGGGGTGGACCGGTGCACGCTCAACGCGGTTCGCCCGGGCCAGACGTTCTCGCGCACCGACTCTGGTGTGCCTGGAGCCCAAGACGACCTTGTCACCACGGTGACTGACAAGACCGTCTTCGTCGACGTCGTCTGCTGAGACAACACACGGGCGCGGGACAACGGGATCGCGTCAGCATCGTTGAACTATCCGGCGTCCGACAGCACGTGAGCTGGTTCAGCCCAGCGGGGCAAGCGGATAGATGATCTTTGCCTCTGCCGCGTCCGGCGGCGCGATCGCCTTGACCTGCCCGCCCTGGATCTGGACCAGCATCGGGCTGAGCGCGGTGTTGTTGTGGAAGTGGTCGCCCTCGGATGCGAACTTGATCGGTCCGTAGAAGGTCTGCAGGTCGGTGCCGGCGATCAGCTCGTTCAGCTTGACCCGGGCCTCCTCGGAAAGCGACGGCGGCTGACCCAGCTTCTCGACGGCAGCCTGCAGCACCTGCCCGGCGGCGCTGCACCCGGCGGCGGTGTAATCCGGCGGCGAGCCGTGCTGCTCCTCGAATGTCTTCGCGTAGTCGCCGGCCGAGCCGAACAGGTCGTCCTTGAAGGACGCGGTCGGCAACCACACCGAGATTCCCATTACGCCGTCGGCCTGGCGGCCGAGCGCCTGCGCGAAGGAGGCATCGGTGATGCCGTAGTGCTCGATGATCGCCTTCGGCGTGTAGCCGGTCGCGGCCATCGCTTTGACGAAGTCGACCAGCAGAACGTCGTGCCCGCCGACCGCCACAATGTCGGGTCTCTGCGCCGCAACCACGCCGGCCACCGGCGCCAGATCGGCGTTCGGCGGGAACAGCGAGTAGTGCACGAGGTTGAGCTTCGCGTCCTGGACTCCGGTACGGAAGCCCTCGGCGGTGTTGTCGGAGAACGGCTCGTTGGCGCCGACGACCGCCGCTGTGGCTGGCTTGGGGTTGGCGTTGTCCACGATCGCCTGGATCGAGCGGGCCGCCGTGGTGTCGACGGCGGGGATGACGCCAAAGGTGAACTCGGGCTTGCCTTTCCAGACGTTGGGCGACTCCGCTGAGCCGGCGATGCACGGCACCCGGTACTTGGCGCAGATCGGGTCCATCGCGAGCTGCACGCCGCTGGTGTACGCGCCGAATATGGCGTTCACGCCCTCCTCGGAAACAAGCCGAGATGTCGCATCGGCGCCCGTGGCGGGATCGCTCTTACAGTCCTGCACGATCAGGTCGACTTCGTACTTCTTGTCGCCGATGGACAGTCCGCCCGCCTTGTTCACCGTGTCGGCCCACAGCTGGTACCCGCGCTGGGCGATCTGCCCACCGGTCGCGGATTCGCCGGACAGCTCGAGCACGGCGCCGACCTTGAATTTGTCGGTCGCCCCGCCGCCGCCCTGCCCGCCGCCGCACGCGGCGATGAAGCTCGGGCCGGCAACCGCGCCGCCCATCACGAGGCCGGCCCGGGTAAGAAACAGTCGACGGTTGATGTTGCTGGACATGATTACTCCTATCGGGGTTCCCTTGGGCCGCGGGCCGCAGCGGTGCATCGTTCAGCGGCCCCCTAAATAGAGGTGCATGAGCTCGCGGTCGTCTTCCACGTCGGCGGGCGTGCCTTCGAAGCGGTTCCGTCCTGCCACCAAGACGTACATCCGGTCGGCCACCCGCAACGCCTCGCGGATGTTCTGCTCGATCATGATCACGCCGACGCCGCGCTTGGCGAGTTCGGCGGCGCGCACCAGGACGTCGCCTACGAGCTTGGGGGACAGCCCCGCCGACGGCTCGTCGAACAGTAGGAACCTTGGGCGCAAGATGAGCGCGCGGGCGATCGACAGGATCATCTGCTCGCCGCCGGAGAGCTGGCCGGCCTGCACGTCATACCGCTCGCGCAGTCGCGGGAACTCCTCGAGCAGCTCGTCGATCCGCTGGTCGAGTTGCTTTCGGGAGCGGATCGTATAGCCGCCGATACGCAGGTTGTCGCGCACTGACAGCTGTGGGAACACGCCGCCGCCTTGCGGCATCATCGCGAGCCCGCGGCCGAGGGTGCGATGAGACGGCAGGTGGGTGAGGTCGTCGTCGTCGATCGTGATCTTGCCCGCCCATGGGTCGATCACTCCCACCATTGCCTTCAGCAGGGTGCTCTTGCCGCAGCCGTTCGGCCCGAAGATGCAGGTGACTTCGCCGGTGCGAGCTGTCATCGACACCTGGTGCAGGATCTGCACGGCGCCATATCCCGCGTCGAGGCCCTCGACGGTGACGACGCCGTCGCGGGAGTCGCTGCCCTGGCGTTCACTCATCCGCCGACACCCCCAGATACGCCTCCATGACGTGGGGGTCGTGCGAGATCTCCTCGAAGCTGCCCTGCGCCACGATCTTTCCGGCGTCCATCACGATGATCCGGTCGCAGATGTCCTGCGCGAGTTCCATGTCGTGCTCGATGATCAGGAACGTCGTGCCCGCGTCTCGCAGGGTGCGTATGGCGTCGAGCATGATCTGGCGCAGGCGGGGATGAACCCCGGCGGCGACCTCGTCGAGCAGCGCGACCTTCGGCTTCTGCATCAGCACCCGACCCATCTCCAACAGCCGCTGCTGCCCGCCGGACAAGGTGCTCGCGAGGTCGTCGGCAACGTGGGTGAGCTCCAGCCGCTCCAGTACGGCGTCCGCGTTGGCCCTGGCGTTGTCCCAATCGAACTGCACCGCGGCGGTCCAAAGGTTTTCCCGCACAGTCATATTCACGAACAGCGCTGGGATCTGGAAGGTGCGGCTGAGGCCGGTGCGTGCGATCTTGTAAGGGGCGAGCCGGGTGACGTTCTGGCCGAACAAAGAGATAGAGCCGCCGTCGGGCTTCAGTGCGCCGGTGAGCAGGTTGAACAGTGTGCTCTTCCCGCTGCCGTTGGGTCCAATGATGCCAACGATCTCCGCCTGCTCAACACCGAACGTGACACCGTCGACCGCGCGGATGCCGCCGAAGGAGCGGTGAAGGTCGTCGACCGCGAGCACCGTCACTGAATGGCCTCCTCGGTCTGGTTCTCCGTTCGCCGCGGTGCCACGTCGTCGCGGACACGGCCAAGAAGCTGGCGTACCAACCGCATTCGTCGTGCGCGCTGGCCGAGGCTGACCAGTCCGTCGGGCAGGAACAGCACGATCGCCATCACCAGCAGGCCGACGACGATGATGTATGCAGTCGTCTCGCCGTAGCTGACCCGGAGCTGCTCCTGCAACAGGAACATTGCGGTCGCGCCGAGCGCCGGACCCCACGCGTGGCCGAGCCCGCCGACGAGCACCATCACCACGAGCTGGTCAGTGATGATGGTGTTGAGCACGCTGGCCGGGTTGATGAACGTGATCCAGTAGGCGTTGATGCCGCCGAGCACGGCCGGGATCATCGCGCTCAGCACGAAAGCCTCGATCTTGACCAGCGTGGTGTTGATGCCCTGCGCGCGTGCTGCGGATTCATTGTCGCGCACCGCCTTTACCTGGAAGCCGAAACGGGACCGCTCCAGCAGCAGGTAGCACATGGCGTATGCGATCGCCGCGGCGCCGAGCATCGTGTAGAAGAAGAAGTTGTCGTCGAGGCGGATCGGCGTCTTGAGTCCGCCTGAGCCACCGGTGAAGTCGACAACTGTGGTGAATTCGCGTACTGCCTCGGCCAGCGCCCAGGTCGCGATGGCGAAGTACGCGCCCTTCAGCCGCAGCGCCGGCCAGCCGACGAGCGCCGCGACCGCACCGGCAATCACGGCCGCGACAGGAAGGGTGGCCCAGAAGTTCCAGCCGCGGTTGGGCTGCATGAGGATCGCGGTGGTGTATGCGCCGATGCCGAAGAAGGCCACATGGCCGAAGCTGATGTAGCCGGCGTAGCCGCAGATCACGTTCCAGGACAGCGCAATTCCGGCCCACAGCGCGATGCCGGTGGCCACCCGAATGTAGTACGGCGTCGTCATCATCGGCAACAGACAGAGGGCGGCGACGACGAGGGCAAGGACGCCGAGGTTGAGATACGGGTTGCCCCCGGAGGCGGGTCTGCTCATGCGACGACCTCGCTGGCTCGGCCGTCGCATTCCGTGCCGATGATTCGCTCGCAAGCTTCGCTCATGCGAGCCCCCGCCGCGAGATGCCTTGCGGGAACAGGAGAAGCGCGACGAACAGCACCCCGAAGACCACCAGCAGTGTGTAGTCGGCGCCCACATACGTCGTAACCAACGACTGCAACACGCCGAGGAACAGACCGGCGGCCATGACTCCGACCACCGAGCCGAGCCCGGCCAGCACGACGACGAAGAATGCGAACAGCGTGTAGCGCAGGCCGACCTCGGGGGTCATGGCGTAGATGGCGCCGAGCATCGCGCCTGCAATCGCGGTGATGCCGGTGTAGATGGCGTACACCAGGCTGCTGATGCGT
>DASRJA010000669.1:0-24600 GCA_035649695.1 Mycobacterium sp.
ACCGACCACGTCGGCGTCACCAATAACGACGCCGCGTCCAGCTCAGCGGTCCCGAGCCGGTGACGAGTAGGTGAATGGTCATGCGAGGCGTCGACTCCTTCCATGTGTGGTCGCTACTGCGTGCGTGCGGCCGCCGCAATAGACTGGTACGCACGAGCGACCGCATCGAACTATTGATCATCGCGCTCGGTGTCCTGATCGCTCTGGCCGCCACCGCATTTGCCGGCGCACTGGGGACGGCCGTGCATGATGCTCGCAGCCAGGCGTACGTCGCGGAAGCACAGACACGGCACACCGTGATCGCGAAGGCCATCGCGGACAGCACAACCGCGTTGGGCGTCCGCGACAACGCGGTGACACGCGTACACGCCCGTTGGCAAGTCGACGGCGCCAAACATACTGACAGTTTCACTATCGATGGTTTAGTGAAAACAGGTGATCCGTTGACGATTTGGGTCGACCGTGATGGCAACCGCGTCGATGCACCCACCCCGACGTCGCAGGCCGGCGTGGACGCGGTCGCTGCAGCCTACGCGGCCTGGCTAACGGTGGTCCTCACCGTAACCGGATTGGTCTGGTGGGCGCGCTCGGGCCTCGACCGTCGGCGCATGTCGGGCTGGGAACGCGATCTGCGGAGCCTCGTTTACGGCGGCGGCAGCGGAAACCGCAAAGTTTGATAGCTCTGCTCCAGTACGTTCCAAATCGAATCCGGAAAAGGCAGCAAAACGATGGCAGCTCCACAAACACCGAGTGCATTCACGGACTTCGTCAACGTGTTGGTTTTGGTCGGTCTCCCCGTGGGTCCGGCCAACCGTACACTTAGCCGACATGCGATCGACAGCTCGCCCGACGGTGTAACGGTGAATGTTTTTGACGATCTAGCGCGCCTGCCCCGCTACCGCGATGCCTTTGAATCCGAGCGGAAGCCGGACGCGGTCGTCGACTTGCTTTTGGCCGCTGCTGAGGCAGATGCGGTGCTCCTCGTTACGAGTTACCGCGGGCGAATTCCATCGATGGCGCATAACGCAATCGACTGGCTGACAGGTCAGTGGCGGCCCGGCGCACTGCATGACAAGCCGCTCGCCGTCGTCGGCCAATCCGCCGGATGCTACAGCGGGGTCTGGTCGCGCCGAGTCGAGGACGTGCGCGGAGGTTTGGCCCGCCGTGTGATCGAACCACTGACAGTGCCGGCCCTGCCCGACGTAGTCAGGCAGCTCGCAGACGAACTGCACGGAGGCAGCGCTGCTAGTGCGATTTCTCGGCCCTGACCGTTTGGTCCGATCTACGATGGCTCATGCTTGGAGTCGCGACGCTCGGACGGCGGCCCAATGATCCGTCGGTGCAATTCCTGTGTCAGTACGTGGATTTGGCGAGTGAGCTCGGTGTTGGTCTTCAGCTCAAGTTCCTGAGCCTCGAAGTCATGGTCGGCCTTGGCCTGTTGGAAAGACGCCTGCCGGTTCTGGCCGATCATCACAAAAGTCGACAAGAAGATCGCCTCCAGCGACACGACCAGGGTCAAGGTCGGCCACGGGCTTCGCTCCAGGAGCAGCATCCAGACGGCAAACAGCGCCGCGTGGATCCACACGAAATTCATCGAACCGGCAAAGGAGGTGATCCGATCGGCAAGGCGTAGCTGAAGGTCTTGGCTTCGTCTGCGCGCCTCGTCGACCACCGCGGGATGGTGGACCTGTCCGCTGCGCAATAGCCGGCGTGGAACCAGTTGGGGGCGGCGCCGACGGTCTTCGTCCTGTGTAGTCATCGTAATTCCTTCCTGCCCAAGTCAACTGGCTCGCTCAGCTACCTTGTACGTCGGTGCGCCGGTGAGCGAAGGCGCGTCTGAGGATTCACCGTCATGATCGCGGGCCGGGTCGCCCTGGCAGATGTGCCAGTGACGATCCGGCCCGCGATGGCCCAGCTATCCGTGCATTGAACACGGCGTCGCTAACGGGTCATTGTGCAACGGCGTGCGGCTGCGGGCCAGCGCCCGTGACCTTCTGGACTTTCTTGACGTCGCTGCGCATGCCGATGCCGGAGATGACCTCGACCACGCCAAGCACGACCAGCCAAATGCCGGCGACCAACGCCAACGTCACGATCGAGTCGAATGGGTATGCCAACACCACAAAACCGGCAAGAACGCTCACGATGCCGAAGAAGATCGCCCACCCGCGGCCGGGGAACTGCTTGTCGGCAATCGCGGTGGCCAGCACCGTCACGCCTCGGACAATGAATCCGACACCGATCCAGATCGCCAGGAGCAGCACCGCATATCCTTCGCCGAAGTGCTTGAACGCCAAGATCCCGAGGACGACCGACGCGACACCGCTGATGACGCTCAAGAATCTACTAGCCCCCGAGGCGACAGGCATACTGAACCCCAATACCACCATCGCAACGCCCGACACCACAAGGTAAGCGCCGAACACTCCCGACGTCACCAGGATCGACGGGCCCGGCCATGCCAGGATCACCGCACCGAGGACCACCGCCAGTAGGCCGGACACGACCGCTGACGACCAGATTCGATGCATGAAATTTGCAGCGGGACTGTCTGTTTGACTCACTTTCTTCTCCTTTTCTGTGTACTCACGCACGCGATGTTTTGGTTGTCTGAGCCATCACTGAGTGAGAACGTTGTTTGTTGACGATTACTACGATCGGCCACGCGGCAAGCCCAGCACCATCGCCCGCGGATTGATGTTTAAGGCTGTATGGATGTAGTACCAAGCGGGTCGGTGCATGAACGGGTATCAAGCACGCCACAGTGGTTGTCGGATTCTGTTGTGTCTCTGTAGAAAAGCAGAGCCCCGATGACAACCATCGCAGTGACTTGTCATCGGGGCTCGCCTAACCGTTTTTCCGGTGTTGTGGCTGAAGGTCGATATCTCATGCCGTTTCGCGTGACGTGTTCCACGTCGCGACACCCCAAATAACCACGATGTCCAGGGCAATCAGGACAATTGCGCCGGGTGGGTAATACGGCAGCCACAGGAAACTGACTGCAATGGCCAAGCACGTCGCTGCGATTGCCGCAACCCGTGCCTGCACCGGATTGAGAAAGACGACAAGTGCGACTACGGCGAGCACCAGTCCCGTCAGAATGTTCACCCATCCCCACCCCGTCATTTGAAACGTGTACTGGTAGCCGGGTCCCGAAGCCACCAATTCGTGGGTGATAAGCGCGAAGACACCGACAAGAAAGGTCAATATCGCGCTTGTCAAGAGCAGCGCGCCCACGGCGAACGTTGCACCGCTCGGTGACACTTGCGCGGTCGCACCCTCGGTGTCTTGTGAATTCATGGTCATGCTGGCTCCGATCTCTGCGAACAAATCACTCATGCTGCAAGCGCTTTGAGCGGCCTTGCGGCGGACGATTCAATCGTCGGCCGGGTGCGCGTGGGCGTCGATGTCACTGCGGACAGAATCGCGCGCCGCCAAATGTCATCACCGACACCACAGGTCAGGTCTCCGAGAGAAGCACGTCGCGGGCACCTCGGAGTGCCCACGTAGGTCTGAGCGCCGAATTCATCGGCGACTTCGGTCATGGACATCCCGCCGACACAGAGCCGATCGAGCTCGTTGACGGTCGTGGTCAACGGCCAGATCGCCGGATCGATGAGTGGCGAGGGGGCGCCCCGCGACGAGGGCAAGGTCTCGAGGACGGTCATCGAACGCCCATGCCTGCGCCGCCGCACGTCCATCCTGCGTTCCTGCTGGACCGCAACAGTTGTCTTCCAGCAACAGCCTTCATGGTGCTCCCCTCACGACTCCTTCGGATGGCCATCTCACGAGGGTTCAAGGCGTCGAAGCGGTCCGCCGATGTCGCCACGGACAGCACAGCGCAATCATTGGTGTGCCCGATCACATCGCCAGTTACCTCGAGTCGTAGACGATAGAGATGACTGGAACACGTCACGCGAAACGGCATGAATCGCAGCCCGCCGATCGCGCACGGCGCGGCCAGCCGCAGGTCGCGGCCTGCGACAGCTCATAAGGCCGCACTAATAGCCAGCCCGTCAAATCCTGGCCGTCCTTAGCGCTACATCCACGTGGCTTTAAACATCAATCCTCGACCGATGGTGCCGCGCTGCACGTGCATGGACCGTATTAGTTGTCCACCAATCACGTTCTCCGTCGAGCGTCGGCCCGGGCCACGGCACCCACCGCGCCAGTGAGTACACGAGGAAAGAGCAAACAATGCTGAGTGCATCGGCGAACAGCATTACCGACCCCGACGCGCTAGCACGAGGCGGGGCCGACGCGGAGAAGAGTGCTCCTTTTCCATCTGGCGTGATCCCGCTGCTTGGACCGCTCGAACACCGCGCTCTGCGGACTCGGAATCACGACGATGCCGGTCCAAACCCAGCCCCCACCGAAGCCAGCATCAGTCACTTCGCCGAACTTGTCGCAAGGGCGGTGGTGGCCGGATACCGCAACCATCAGAACGGGCAGTCGGTCGGTGACGTGTCACCGAGTCCCTTCTCGATCGAGACCTTGCTGGACGGGCGAGTGGCTGACGAGTGGACCTTATGGGAAGTGGCCAACCAACTTCGTCTACCGACCAGCGGCCCGTTCGTGGTCGTTGCCGCCGAGGTTTCGTCGGTGGGCGGCGAAGCGCTGCCCGGCATCGAATCGAAACTGCGCAGCCTTGACGTGTACTCGGCGTGGCAGCTGCTGCCCGATCTGCACGTAGGCGTCGTGCACATTCACGCTCAGCAGCAACTGGACAAAGTCTTGGCGTTGGTGTCTCGATTGGCCGTAGCGCCCGTCGGCGTGAGCGCCCGCTACGACGATTTGCGTGATACGCCACAGGCGTTGCATTTCGCGAAGGTGATGCTGCGCAGCCGACGCGACCAGAACTCACCGGTGGCGCTGTTCGACGGCTCCATCTTGGCCGCTGCAGCGGTAAGCGCCCCAACGGTGATGGTCAAGTCGGCTCGCGCCGTTCTCGATGGTCTTGCCGATCTGACAGACGAGGAGCGGGACGTTCTCCTCGAGACATTCCGGGCGTGGCAGGACAACGAAGCATCGGCGGATACCGCGGCGAAGGTGCTTTTCTGCCATCCCAACACCGTGCGCCAACGGTTACGGCGTATCGAGAAGCGCACCGGCCGTTCGCTTTCGCGGCCAAGAGATGTAGCTGAGCTGTGTTTGGCGTTGGAAGTGCATCACACGCTCATCCGGCCGATGCACGCCAGTTGACCGCGATGTTCGCCGTGACACCGGAGACCGTCATGTGCTGTCCGCAACAACAGCGACACCACAAGAGCGCTGATTGACCATTTAATGGTCCGGCGTAAACCCGCGCCGTTACTGACATTCCATATTCGAGACGTGAGGAGCGTCATGGAAACTTTACTTGAAAGCAGACTCTGGAAATTCGCGATGGTATGGGGAGCGCTATCTGCTGTCCTGGGCGGCCTGATCCTCGCATGGCCGGGCACATCAATCCTCGTGGCGTCGACGCTGTTCGGCGTCTACCTGCTGGTGTCGGGCTTCGCCGGAGTGGCAATGGCGTTCACATTGCCCGAGTCCGCCGGTATGCGGGTAATGCTGTTCATCAGCGGTGTGCTGTCAGTGATCCTGGCGGTCTTGTGCTTGCGCAACTTCGGCAACCCATATCCGGTCTTGCTGTTGTCGATTTGGATCGGTGTCAGCTTTATTGTCCAAGGCTTCTCGATCGTGGCCGTCGCGATCAGCTACAAGGCGCTGCCGGCCCGCGGATGGTACGGGGTACTTGGTGTCTTGTCGGTGATCGCCGGCGGTGTGGTGCTCGCGTGGCCGTGGGACTCGATCGCTGTGCTTACTCTTTATGCCGGCATCTGGCTGGTCGTGATGGGGATCGTCCAGATCGTTCAGGGATTCGTGATGCGCAACGATTCCAAGACCGTCCGGGAGGTTGGAGACGTGGTGCGCCAACACTTTCACGAAGACAGGAAGGCAAGCTGATTCGGTGACAGTCAACCGTCACTGAGAAGACACAATTGAATTGGCTTGGGCGGTCCGCAGCGCTGCGGATCGCCCAAGCCGCCGTTGGGATTAACTGTCGGTGTTCCACCCGTCGCGTATTCCCGTAACAGTTCCCCGAATACCGCCGGCGACGCCCATGGCCCACGCCATCCCCGGCCGACCCGAAACTGACTGACTGCCTTTGTGCCAGCCGTCGCGGATCCCATCGGGGGCTCCCTGAGCACCACTGACTGCACCCTCGACAGCGGCCCCAACGACCTTGCCAGCTAACCGAGACATCGCCTCACGCATGCGCATTCAACTCGGCCGGGTCCACGACGACGCATTCGAACCTGTCTTCAATACGGCGCACGATGTCCGCGGGTACAGGCCCGCCCGCCGATACACAGACCCGCAGTGACGAGAAATCCTCGTCGGAGTGGTGGGCCGCGTCCAGCAATGCCACATACATCGCCGGCACGCCTTCGAGCACCGTGACGCGTTCGGCAGCAATCGTTTCCAGTGCAGTCCCTGGGTCAATCGCAGGGTCGATCGCGGGCAACACGAGCGCCGCGCCGGAGGACATGGTGGCCAGCAGGCCGCATGTCATACCCGACCGCTCAGACATCGGTAGACATCCCATGACAACGTCGTTTGGGCCGAGGGACAGTAGCAGTCCTGCGGCCTCGGCCTGGCTGTCGGCAAGCTCTCCGTGGGTCAGCTCAACCGTATGAGCACCGTTCGTCTCGCCGACAGGTAAGACGACGGCTGCGTCGCACGCGGCACGACTCACTGGTTCGACACGACCGGCGAATCCGGCTGTCAATGACGCGATCCCGTGTCTTCCGATCTCGACGGGTTGCGTACCGGCAGTGACCGCGGCGACGGTACTGGCAATCGCGTGTCGCGGCGGGACGAACACCATTCTCGCGCCGGCGATCGTGAGATAGAACTCCACCACACGCGCGTGCAGCGCCGAGTTCAGCGGTACTACTACGCCGCCGGCATGCAGGACGCCGTAGAACACCACCGCGAACTCGGGCCCGTTGGGCAGCATGACGCCCACCCGGTCACCCGGCTGCAGGCCGCCATAGCTGAGGTAGTCAGCGAACCGCGCGATATCGTTGGCTAGCGCCGAGTAGCTCGTCGTCGTTTCGTCGTGCACCAGGGCACTGGCATCGGGGTATCTGTCCGCGGACTCGGCTAGATGCACACTCAGATTGGTCACTGCGACTCCCACGTCGATGACTCGGGTTGCCCCATCATCGGACCACCAGACTGCGATGTCGATGGGCGTGGCGACAACGCGGACGCCCTACCGGTGTTCCGGCGAACACCGTCATAGCGGCATCGCCGCCATACCCTCAATGTCCATGGTGTCGAACGATATCGAGCCGCAGGTACTGGAGGCCGCATGATCCCCTTGTCCGATGGCATTGCGACCCGGCGCTTTCCAATCGTCAACGTTGCGCTGATCGCTGCCAACTTCGCGGTCTTCCTGTTCTACGAATTGCCGAACCCCGATTCGGCGGTCAGCCAGGCGGCGTTCTATCCCTGCGATGTCAGCAGCGCCTGTCACATGGGCGGCCTACCTTGGGGACTCGGCTGGATCACGGCGATGTTCATGCATGCCGGCTGGGACCACATCCTCGGAAACATGTTATTCCTGGCCATCTTTGGCAAAAACGTCGAAGATGTGTTCGGGCGCCTCGGCTACTTGTTGTTCTACTTTGCCGGAGGATTCGCGGCGGCGATGATGCAGTCTGGAATGACTCTGCTCTTCGGCACAGCGTCCGACGCACAGATACCGACCCTCGGCGCCAGCGGCGCAATCGCGGCCGTTCTCGGCGCCTATTTCGTGCTCTATCCCAAGTCACGTGTCCTCACGCTCGTCTTGTGGTTCCCAGTCAGAATCCCGTCGTGGCTTTACCTCGGCGGTTGGTTTCTCTACCAATTTTTCGAGGGCAATAGATCACTGGTTCATCCCACCGGCAGCGGCGGCAGCGGTGTCGCGTTCTTCGCCCACGTCGGCGGTTTCGTCTTCGGTGTGATCGCCGCAAGGGTTCTGGTCGCGATCGGCCCACGCACGGTCAACCACGGCGTCGCGGTCCAGCGGGGGTAGGAGATATGACGGATCTAGTCGCGCATATCCGCGAAATCATCGACGAGCACGCCAAGCGTGATAGCCAGGGCGATGAGGGGCTCGCTTGTGGCTGTGGAGCGATGGACGTAGCAGACCACTCCACCCACGTCGCGCAAGCGATTGTCAAGCGGCTTGGATTGAGGCGGGAAGTTGTCGACGACGCCAGGAAGGCTGTCAAAGACAAGATCCGCTACGCCAGCGCATTGGTCGACGAAGAGCTGACAGTGCTCGAAGGTGCTGAGTGATCCCTTGTATGCATGACAATTCTTTGATCGTACTGTGTCAGGGCTCATACGCTTGAGTCATGCATATCGCCATCCTCACGTTCGAGCGCTACAACGAACTCGACTCGCTGATCACAGGCGTTCTCAACAGGGCTCGCGAGACATATTTGGCCGAAGCACCCGAACACGGGGGTAAACCGCTGCTGGTGTTCGAACCATAGTGAGGCGTCGCCGTGAGCCCACCGAAGCCGGAACCGATCACGACGACGCGATGCGTGCTCACGTTGAGGTCCCATCGGGTACCTCGGCGTACGCAATGCCCGTGAGGTTGCCTTGCAATGCGCGGATGGGTCGGTGTCCGGATCCGTCCAGAGCGGCCACCCAGACGTTGCCGCCCAGGTCGGTGATGAACATCCGGTTGTGCGCTGGGTCCAGCGCAATGCCGATACCTTCCATCAGATGGGTCGCCACGATCTCCGGTTCGCTGCGGCCGATGACGTCCAGCGGCGCACGGTTGACGGTGTTGCCGTCCGGCGCGTCGCCACGGTCGGTCCAGTACAGGATCCTTGCGGTGTGGTCGATCTCGAGATCGATTGGCTCGGGCAGCTCTTTGAACACGACCTCGACATCGCTGCGACGGTCCGCGGATTCGCCTGCGGGAATATCGATTCCGGCGCGCAGGATCCGGCCTAGTCCGGCGTCGCTCGGACCCTTCTGGGTCCAGTACAGATGCCCGCCGACGTGGTCGACGGTGACGCCCACACACCAGTTCATCTCGTCGCGGCGGTCGTCGTCACTCTGCCCGGTCTGGACCAAGGTCTCCACGTTCGACCCGTCCAGGTCGCAGCGCATCACCCGCATGCCTTCCCGGTCGCCCCAGTACAACTTGTGGCCCACGGCGTCGAGATGAAGCTGCTTGGGGGTGTACGTGCCCCCGATGGGAACGATCGTGGTGCGGTTGCCGCCGTCGACGTCCACACGTTCGATCGAGCCGTCGTTGGCCGGCGGCATCCCCATATTTGTCCAGTAGATATGGCCGGCATCCACATCGACTGCGACACCGTCAGGGACGGGGCAGCCCGTGACGATGACCGTCTTGCCGGAGCCGTCGGGATTGATGGAAAACAGGCGTCCGTCGCCGCTGGCTTCGAGCACGAACACCTTTTGGTTGAAGGTAGTCATCATTAGGTCCTTTTCGTTGTAAACAGCTTGGTGTCGAGGCATTCGGTGTACGGGACGAGCTGAGCGTGATGTCGGCGATCAGCGCCGCTTGGTGGCGCGACATCAGCACGTAACCTGCGATGGCTAATGTTGTTGGCATCATTGACGACACGCCGTACATCACGCTCAGCATGGTTGCTCCTAACCGCGGGTTGGTTCGTGTTTGGCGCGCGTGGCGATCAGATCGAACAGCATCTGGTCTCGTTGGGCGGCGAGTTCGTCGAGCGACTGGCCGTCCGCTTCCTCGAGGACGCCCTTGACGATCTGCTGCTGAAGCTCCGGGGTGAGATCCGGGTTTCCATGTCCGGGCCACCCGGCGGCCATGCGGGGCATCAGCGTGTCCATGAAATGTTGGATTCCGCCCTGACCGCCGCCGAGATGCCACAGCAGATTGGGCCCCATCACTCCCCAGCGCAGGCCGGGACCCCACGACACCGCATCATCGGCGTCGGCGACGTCTAGCACGCCCTGGCCGATCAGATAAACCACTTCCCGGTAGAGCGCCGACTGGATGCGGTTGGCCACGTGGCCGGGCAGCTCCTTCTTCAGGTGGATGGGCTTCTTTCCGATCGAGGCGTAGAAGTCCATCGCGTCATAAACCGTCTCCGGGTCGGTTTTCGTCCCGCCGACGACCTCCACTAGGGGGATGATGTGTGGTGGGTTGAAGGGGTGGCCGATGACGGTACGTTCCGGGCGCCGGCACTCGGCCTGCATGACGCTCATCGTGATGCCCGACGAACTCGACGCGATGATCGCGTCGGGCGGCGTCGCCTCGTCGATGTCGGCGAACAGTTTGACTTTCAGGTCAGGGCGCTCGGGCGCGTTCTCCTGAACGAAGTCAGCGTCGGCGAGGGCCGCCGGCAGGTCCGACGTGAACTTCAGGCGGTCCGGGGAAGCCCCCGGCGCGAGACTCAATGTCGTCACGGCTTTCCAGGCGCCGTCGACGTAGGACCGCAGCGCGGCCTCGGCGCCCGGTGCCGGATCGGTGGCCGTGACATCGAATCCGTGCGCGAGATAGTGTGTCGCCCAACTCGCGCCGATAGTTCCCGTACCCACAATTGCGATGTGCTGCACCGACTTTGGCATAGTCATGATTGCTTCTCCTTCAATTCAGGTTGGTTGTTAGCGCCCGCGCCAGGCGGGTGCACGCTTCTCGGCGAATGCCAGCGCGCCTTCGTGTGCGTCCTCGCTGGTTAGCAGGTCCGATGCGGAATCGGCTTGCCGCTTGAACGCCTCAGAGTCGTTGAGGCCCTGAGTTTCTCGCAGGACTTCCTTCACTCGTGCGAGCGCAAGCGGTGCGTTGGCGACGATGCGCTGAGCAAGCGCCTGCGCCCCGGCCAAGGCGGACCCCGATGCGGTCAGCTCGCTGACGAGTCCGTACTGCTTGGCGTGCGCGGCCGACATCGGCTCGCCGGTGAGCAACACCGTGAGCGCGACGTGGTAAGGGATTCGCCGCGGCAGACGGATCACACCGCCCTCTCCGGCGATGAGCCCCCGTTTCACTTCCGGCAGACCAAATTTGGCGTCCTCGGCCGCGACGATCACATCGCATGCCAGCACCATCTCGAAGCCGCCGCCGAGCGCCCATCCCTCGACGGCCGCGATCAGCGGCTTGCGCACCACCGCTTGGGTGAGGCCGCCGAATCCGCGACCGGGGAGGATCGGAGTCTGTCCGTTGGCGAATGCCTTGAGATCCATGCCTGCGCTGAACGTCCCGCCGGCGCCGGTGAGCACGCCCACCGACAGCGTTGGGTCTGTGTCGAGGAGATCGAGGGCGGTCGCCAGTTGCACAGCGACCTCGCGGCTGATGGCGTTCTTCCGCGCCGGCCTGTTGATGGTGATCGTCAGAACACCGTCGTGACGTTCGGTGAGCACCAACTCCGTCGATACTTCGGTCGAAGTCATCTCTCCTCCTGTTCTGGCGCAACGGGAATGGCCTTCTGCTCCCGTAGCTGATTGATTTCATCCGCGCTGAATCCCAGTTCTGCGAGGATTTCGGTGTTGTGCTCGCCGTGCTCGGGAGCGCCCTTGGCTGGCACCGTGGCCAGCCCGCGAAGAGTGATCGGGTTGTTGACCGTGTACTCGAGGTCCCTGGCGCCTTCGATCGGCATGACGATGTTGGCCGCGCGCAGCTGAGGATCCTCGGCCGCCTCTGCGGCCGACTGGACGACGCCGTAGGGGATGCGGGCCTCGTCGAGCGCTTTCTTCCAGTGCGCCAACGGTTGCGTCCTGAATTCCACGTCGAGCAGGTCGGCCAATTGTGAGGCGTTCTGGCCGATGGCTGTCGCGTCGGCGAAGCGTGGATCGGACAACAGGTCGGACCGCTCGATCGCGTTGGCCAATGCCGGCCATGCCGACTGCCTGGCGGCAAGCATGAACCAGCGGCCGTCCGCGCTCTGGTACGGATTGGTCATCGCGTTCACCGGTGCGGTACGGTCATGCAGCTCGTAGGGCTTGCCGCCGGCAAGTGCCGCCGACACCAGGGTGCCCGTCGCCCATACGCCCGTCGCCAGCAGCGACGTGCCGACGTTGGCGCCCCGGCCCGTGCGTTCGCGGTGGTACAGCGCGGTCGTGATCGCGGCGTAAATCGCGGTGGCGGTGGTGTAATCGCCGCTGCCCCATGGCGGCGACGTCGGTGCGGCACCGGCGTCGCGGGTCGAGGCGAGCAGCCCGCTGCGTGACCAGAACGCGGTCAGGTCGAAACCTGGAAGCTTGGCATCCGGTCCGGCATCTCCGAACCCGGTGATGTCGGCGTAGATGATCCGTGGATTCCAGCCCGACACTTCTTCGTAGCCCAGATGCAGGCCCTCGCGGGTGCCGTGCGGGAAGTTGGTGATAAACACATCGGCCCATTCGATGAGGCGCTTGAGGATCTCCGTCCCGCCCTTCGACTTCAGGTCGATCGCCATCCCGCGCTTGTTGCGATTGGCCAAGTGCCAGCTGTAATTTCCCGGCGCTGCCGGACTCGGCGGCACCGAGCTCAGCAACCGCTGGGGGTCACCGATTCCTGGTGGTTCGACCTTGATGACGTCGGCGCCGAAGTCCGACAGCATCGTGGCAGCGGCCGGGGCGGCGATGAAGCTCGCTATCTCAACGACTTTCAAACCGGCGAACACGGATTGCGTTGTCTGTGTGGTCATTTTCATCATCCTTTAGACGAACGCGCTCAGGCCGGTGACCGACTTGGCAACGATCAGCGTTTGCATCTCACGGGTGCCCTCATAGGAGTAGAGGGCCTCGGAGTCGGCCACGAAGCGACCGATGTTGTAGTCGAGCACAATGCCGTTGCCGCCGAACAACTCCCGCGCCCAGTGCACGGTCTCGCGCATCTGGACCGTGCAGTAGGCCTTCGCCAGCGCGGACTGCTCGTCGCGGTAAACACCCTCGTGCTGCAGCTGGGCCAGGCGCACCATCATGCCGGCGCATGCGGTGGCGTTGCCGAGCATCTTGACCAGTAGGTCCTGAACCAGCTGGAACTTGCCGATGGGTCGGCCGAACTGGGTGCGTTCCTTGGCGTACTGCAGAGCGAGTTCGTATGCAGCGAACTGGACGCCTACCGCCTGCCACGCCACACCGCTACGTGTCCGGCGCAGGATCTCGGCGGTGTCCCGGAACGAGTTCGCGTTCTGCAGCCGGTTTGCCTCAGGAACCCGGCACTCGTCGAGCACGATGTCGGCGTTCTGCACGATCCGCAGCGCGAACTTGTTCTCGATCTTGGTCGCGGTGAACCCTGGCGTGCCTTTCTCCACCACGAAGCCCAGCACCCGGTTGGTCTCGATATCGCGAGCCCACACCACGACGATGTCGGCGAATGTGGCGTTCCCGATCCAGCGTTTGGCGCCGTTGATGACCCACTCGTCACCGTCGCGCCGGGCGGTGGTCTCCATGCCGCCCGCCACGTCGGAGCCGCCGTGCGGTTCGGTCAAGGCGAATGCGCCGATCTTCTCGAAGCGGCTCATCGCAGGCAGCCAGTGACTCTTCTGCTCGTCGGATCCACAGGTGAGGATGGACCCCATCGCCAGCCCTGAATGCACCCCGAAGAACACCGAGAGCGACGGATCGGCGTGCGCCATCTCCATCGCGGTGATGCCCGTCATCAGGTTGCTCGGCGCGGGCTCCGACGAATCGGGATCGGCCCAATCCAGCAGGCCGAGCTTCGCGAAGCCCTTGACGAGTTCATGCGGGAACTCGGCCCGCAACCAGTAGTCGTCGACGATCGGCGCGGCCTCCGTACGGAAGAACTCGCGGATACGGGCGACCTTCTCCCGCTCCGAATCCGACAGCAGCTCCTCGTAGGAATAGAAATCGGCCGGCAGCAGCCCGTCCCCTAGATAGGGCCGCGGCGTCGTCGGCAACTCCACTTTGGCGGTCATGGCGTCCTCTCTTGTCTGTCTCGTTTCAGCCATGCGTTCACCATCGGGCCGGTGCAGATGAGGCGGGGATGCCGTGTTGATCCTGTGTACTGGCAGGACACAGGTTCCCGTGAAGTGGCCGAAAGGGCGTTGCCCTGCGGTTTCCGCCCTTAGAGCGCGACCCAGGAAGGACTCGATTACCGCTAGCCGAGGTATTGAAATCCCTGCAGGTTTCTATTGCAGCGAAGATGAACCGGAGGTTCGCGGCTGTCGATTCACAACCTCGCGCAGCTAGTGCCCGACGTCGCGGTGGACACCTCGCTTCCCGGGATAGGCTCATGCCGTGGCGCCGAGAGGCAACGCCTTGGGTGATTTCCTGCGTGCGCGGCGGGACCAGGTTCGTCCCGAGGATGTCGGGCTGGTTCCCGGCGGACATCGGCGCGCGCCGGGTTTGCGTCGCGAGGAACTGGCTATGCTGGCCGGCATCAGCGCGGAGTACTACCTGCGACTCGAGCGGGGCCGCGCCCAACATCCATCCACCCAGATTCTTGAGGCTCTAGCGCGGGCGCTGCAGCTGGACGCCAAAGCCAGGCAGCATCTCCACGACCTGGCAGGGCCGACAGAGCCGGACACGGGAGAGCTGGATGCAGGGGTCCGGCCGTTAGCCGAACTAGTCGATCAGTTTTTGATGCCGGCCGTCGTTGCCAACAGATATCTAGATGTCGTGGCGGCAAATCCGCTCGCGCGTGCGCTGTCACCAGAGTTCACACCAGGACAGAACTTTCTGTGTTGGCGCCTATTAGACCCCGCTGCCCGGGAGCTCTACGTCGATTGGGACGAGGCGACCGATTCCGCGGTGAGTGGTTTCCGCGAATTCAGCGGTCTGTGTCCCGTGGGAGATCCTCGCCTCAAGGCGTTGCTTGCTCAATTGTCCGCTGCCAGTCCACGTTTCATCGAACTGTGGGGGCGCGCGAATGTCGGTTACCACCGGTGGGGAATCCACCACATGCGTCATCCCCAAGTCGGGGAAATATTTCTGTACCGCAACCGGCTCAACGCACCAGGTCCCAGTGGCGACCACGTAATCATGTACCCCGCCGAGCCTGGTAGCCCCTCGGCTCTGGCACTAGAGGAATTGCGATCCCTGTCAATGCCCGAGCTTGGCCGTACCGGCGCTGCGGCGGCCAAGTCCGATTGACAGGTATTTGCCGGGACTGCCTTACGATCGGGCGCTAGGGCGGTGCAGCTGCAAGCAATCCGCTTAATTCTTCGGTGGGCGGGACAACAGGCACGTCCCATTCACGCTTGCGTCACGATGACGGGAATGCTTGGCGCCGTTATGCTTTCGTTGGTAGCCCGCGCGGCGAAGCTGATGCTGTGCAAGTTCACCACCTCCGGCCAACTAGTGGCGATGCCTGCCACTTGGCACCGCCGGAATAAGTTGACGGTTTGGTGAACAGGCGTCAACCTTCGGGGGTGATCGAGTTGAGTGAACAGACGGTCATCGAGCAGCTAGTCGCGCGTCTGACCAGTCGATATCCGAGCATTGCGGAGTCGACGGTGTCGTCCGTCGTTCGTGACGTGCACGCCAGGTTCGACGGCAGACCGCTGCGCGACTTCGTCCCGCTGTTCGTCGAGCGCCACGCGCAAAGCGAGCTCGAGCGGCTATCCGCTACGCCTGGGTGATCCACGAGGCCGAGAATCGCCGGTCTATCGCCTCGATCATGCGATCGAGGTCGCGGACTTCCGCCTCGTTCTCGCGGAGCTGATGCCTCACCTGCGTAATCGCCAGCACATTCGTCCCCGCCGCAGTCATCGACTGCAGCTTGTTGTGCTGCCGGGTGATGTGCACCGCAAGCACCGCACGCTGGTCCGCCAGCGTGCCCCGGAAGTAGGCAGCCTGCAAGGAATCCGAGCCCTGCCCGGCCGCCCCTGTGGGCATGCTGGGAGTAGCCATCGGCAGAACTTAGCTGACGACGGCGGGTCGGGCTACTCGACCGATTCAGTCACCCGTCAGCGTCGACTCGGCCGGCACCGGGTGATGCCCGTTGGTGATCGTTGCCTCCGTCGGCCGACACATCTCGATCGCGTTATCCGTATAGGCCCGGTAGCCGAAATCGGGTTGATAGCCGTGGATTTCGGGCGTATCGAGGTCGCGGATGAACGTAAGGATCTCGCGGCTGAACACCTGTCCCGGCACCAGCACCGGGAAGCCCGGGGGGTAGGGCGTCACGAACGTCGCCGACACCACGTCGATACCGGCGTCCAGCTTCTCAAAGATCTCGTCGCTGCTCAGGTACTCGCAGTTGGAATCGTTGTAGGACAGGTAGAACGCACGACGAACGTCGCCCTCGGGGGTGTCGTCGATGCTGCTTTGGTCGCGGAAGACCGGGTGGAAGCCGCTGAAGTCTGGCTGGACCCCGGCGCGGGCCGTCAGCCGTCGCACCCGCTGCTCGAACCGGCTGCGTTCGCCCAGCCCCATCTCCGAGATGTGCTCGTCGAGCTCGCGGGCGATCTTCACCAGCACCTCGACCAGGAACGCCACCGAGCTGCGGGTGGTGCCGATGTTGGTCATGAACAACACGGTGTTGCGTGACGTCTTGTTGATCTGCACGCCGTGGCGATCCATCAACTGCTCGCGCTTGAACGTGTCGCCGTCGTATCCCGTGCGGCCGATCGACAACGTGATGCGCGAGGGGTCGAGAACGAACTCGTCGGCGTCCCACGCCGCCATCATGTTGCGCAGCCCAGACCGCAGCGGCTGCGCGATGCCCGACGGGCGGAACTCGTCCGGGATCAGATCCGACGTCTTGAGGCACTCCATGTAGCGGCTCAGCAGCGGATGGTTGTCGATCGCGTCCCGCAGCTGCATGGCGTTCTCGATCTGGCGCTGCACCAGCTCGACGCCTTCCAGCGCGACCTGCCTGCGGCCAAGGTCCAGCGACGCCAGTATCTGGTAGTTCGGCGACGTCGAGGTGTGCGCCATGTAGGCCTCGTGGAACGGCTCGGCCACCTTCTGGTCGAAGTCCTGGTCGTAGACGTGGATCATGGAGCCCTGCCGCAGCGACGTCAGGGTCTTGTGGGTGGACTGGGGTGGCATAGACACGCACCCGTGCCTTGGCCGGGTCCGGAATCAGCCGGCGATGGAGCATTTCCTCGTCGATCGGCTGATTATCGGCATCGGCGGCCAGCTGGGCTTCGAACTCACGCTTGTATTCGTTGTCGCCCAACTTGTCTCGCAGATTGCGAGCCGCCGTCATCGCGGTCCGATTGCGGTATACCGGGTGGAACCGGGCGAACGCGAACCATGCTTCGTCCCAGAGGAACACCAGATCCGGCTTGATGGCCAGGCATTCCTCCATGACGCGCTGGACGTCGTAGACGATGCCGTCGAAGGTGCAGTTGGTCAGTGACATCATCTTGACGCGGTCCAGCTTGCCCGCGCGTTTGAGTGCAAGCAGTTTCGACTTGATCTCCTGCAGCGGCACCGCGCCGTACATCGAATACGACGGCAGCGCATACGCTTCCAGATAGATGACCTCTGCGCCGGCCAGCATCATGCCGTAGTGGTGCGACTGGTGGCAGTTGCGGTCGAGCAGCACGATGTCGCCGGGCGCCACCAGCGACTGGGTGACGATCTTGTTGGCCGTCGAGGTGCCGTTGGTGACGAAGTAGGTGTGCCGTGAGCCGTACGCTTCGGCCGCCAGCTGTTGCGCGTCACGCAGCGGACCGGTGGGCTCGAGCAGCGAGTCGAGGCCACCGCACGTGGCCGACGTTTCGGCCATGAACACGTCGAGGCCGTAGAAGCCGACCATGTCCTTGATCCAGTGCGAGTTGACGATCGACTTGCCCTGCGAGATCGGCAGCGCGTGGAGACGCCGGTCGGCCGGTGGCTGTACTGCTTGAGAGCGGAGAAGAACGGGGTGCGGTAGCGCGCCGCGACGCCCTGCAGGATCGACAGGTGCAGCTCGAGCACGCCTTCCCGGGCGTGGAACACCCGGCGGAAATGCTGGCCGAGCCGGCCTGCGATGTCCTCGACCTCGATCTCGGTCATCAGATACAGGTCCAGCTCAGGCCGCAGCTTCGCCAGCGAAGTGGCCAGGATCTCGGCGCGCTCGTCGGGCGATTTGTGGTCGTCGAGTTCATCGGAGATCTTGGTGTCGACGAACTCCGCGAGCGCCGACAGGTCGCGGATCGACTGGTGCGAGAAGCGGCGACGGATGACGACTGCTTGCAGATTGACGTTGAGCCGTGCGGCGATCAGCGCCTCATCGCCGGACGACACCACAACGAGCTCGTAGACGAACTCGTCGTCTGGACGACGCCAGCTGCGCACCTCTTTGCGCAGCGCGCGCTCCTGCGCCTCCGTCATCGACTCGACTACCAGCACCTCGAAATACGGCTTGTCGCGTTGTGCCACGGGCTGGTGCTCCAGCTGACGCGGGTCGGTTCCGAACATGTCGTGTTCGTCCAGGCCGGCGTGCTCGACGTCGCCGGTGCGGAACGACTCGGTGGTCAGCGCTCGGTTGATCCGGGTAACCGCGTGTGCGAACTTGTCGTAGCTACCCGCCGAGAACAGCCGCTGGACCCTGGCGAACTGCGGCGAACCTGGATATGCCCAGTACGGTTCGAGCGGTGTCAGGTGGTCAAGAGTTCTCTGCAGATCGCGACGTACTCTTCCCTGAGCTCGCCCTTCGTCGTCGGCCGGGTGAGGCGGTCGGCAGCCTCTTCCAACCGGCACCAGGCGTCGCTCCGCAATTGCCATACACTGTTGTACTCACGCGAATTATCGCTCACAGCAGACCCTTTCGTCGGGTCAAGCGTGGCAGAGCAATTACCACCGGCAGGCGGGCGCTAGGCGAACGCTATGCGACCATCGCGTAACGAGGGCTCGCTGGGAAGTTGCTTAGTGCGAGCGGGCGAGGTCGGGGTGGTCGCGCTCGTTGAATCGGCGAAGGCCCTCGACGGTTTCGGGCTCCACGATCGACCGGTTGAAGCACTCCGCCTCGATGCGCAAGCCGTCGTCGAGCGGCCGGCCCAGGCCCCTGCGTGCGGCTTCGAGGTCGGTGCGCAGCGCGGGCTGGGGGAGGGTGGCGATGGCCTCGGCGAGCTCGACAGCCCGCTGCAGGCAGCTCCCTTTCGGCACGACTTCGTTGACGAGGCCTATGCGTTCGGCTTCGCGGGCGTCGATCACTCGCCCGGTGACGATCAGGTCGATCGCCCGGCGGTACCCGAGGATGCGGGTAAGCCGTTGCGTACCACCGTCGGCCAGCCCGATGTTCCAGCGCCGGCAGGTCACCCCGAACGTGGCGTGCTCGTCGGCGATCGCCATGTCGGTCCAGCACGCCCACTCCAGTCCGCCTGCATACGCGACGCCATTGACCGCCGCGATGGTGGGCTTGTAGATGTTCGTCCACCGCGACGGGCCGAGCACACCGTCGGCGGGACTGGCGTCGACCTCGAGCTCCCCGGCGAACGCCGCCTTCAAGTCACCGCCGGCACAGAACGCGTCGTCACCGGCACCGGTGAGTACGCCGACGAACGCGTGGTCGTCCGCCCGGAAGCGGTCCCAGGCATCGACCAGCTCTCGATGTGTCTGCGGCCCAATGGCGTTCATGCGCTCCGGGCGGTTGATAGTGATGATCGTGACCGGTCCGCGCTGCTCGTAGATCAGATGCTCATAACGGGTCATGCGGAGTGTGCCAATCGCGCATCGAGAGTGGCGTGGAAGCGTCCGATCGCGCTCTCATGCGTGCCGAACTCAACAAAGGTGTTCGCCCCGGCGTGCAAACCGCGCTGCACGCCTTCGGACATCTCGTTGTCTTCCACGCCGCCCTCGTTGAGCAGGTTGCGCGCCCCCGCGGCGTCTTCGGGGTTGGCCGACACGCGCTCGGCCACGTGGGGCGTGACCATGGCATAGATCGTGACGGTGGTGTGGTCGACGTCGATCGGGTCGATCGTTATCACCAGCACCTGATTCGGGAACGTCGCGACCATGACATTCGGGAACAAGTGATACACGTAGGTCACTCGGTGACCGACATTCCAGGTGGATTCTGGGCGGTCACGCAGTCGTTCAATATTCTTGTACGGGAACGTGATTCGACTGTTCGGTCCGAACGCCTCCACAACGTTGAGGTCGTCGTACTGGATCGGAAAGAAGGTGTCCTTATGCGTCGTGCGGATGTGATAGCCCTCCAGGAACTGCTCGACGAGAACCTTCCAGTTCATGTCGCGCAGAGCAGGCCGTACGGCGAAAAGCCGCTCCGCGGGCAGTAGCTTGTCGCGCCATGGGCTGCCGTCGGTCAGCGCCGCCATCGCGGTATCGGTGTCTCGCCCCGATTCGGGCGACAGCGGACCGATGACGATCAGCCCGTCCACCTCACGACTGTCCACCTCGACCAGTCCGCGGGTCGGCATGTCGAGGTCGGGGAACGCCTCGGGATGGGGCACGTGCGACAGCGTGCCGTCCAGGCGGTACGTCCAGCCGTGATAGCGGCAGACCAACGCGTGTGAACAGCCGGGTCCCTCGACGAGGGCCATCCCGCGGTGGCGGCAGGAATTGCGGAACACGCGTGCCCGACCGTCCTTGCCACGTACCCCGAACAACGGCACACCGAAGGTGACGCGCTCGGCGTGGTCGCCGGCGTTGGGGATCGCCGCGGACGGCAGGTAGACGCTCGGAAACGAGCGCAGCATCTCGAGCTCATGGGTGAATCGGATTGGGTCCAAATAGTTCTGGACCGGCTCGCGCCAGGCCTCGCCCACATCGGTCGTGCCCGCGTCGATGTGCGCGAAGATGCGGCGAACGATCTCCGCATCGTCGGCGACCGACGCCTTTGTCGGAGTGCTCATACTGTGCGAGTATCACACTGTGAACGTCACGCGTCAACAACTTTGTGAGATGATGGGTCGGTGCCCATAGTCGATGAGCGCCGAGCCCACGTCGCCGACCTGATCGGCGACCAGTCGCTGAGCGCTCGATCCGTCCTGGCGACGGCCTTACTCGGCGCCGACCAACCCCACCTCACGGTCGGCGAGCTCGTCGCGATGGCCTCACTTTTCGGCATCAGTGACGGCGCCGCCCGCACCTGCCTGTGGCGCATGGTCTCCAACGGCGAACTCACCAGCGACGACGGCATGTACGCCTTGGCCGGGGGCCTGCTCGAGCGGCGTGAACGGGTCGACGAGGCAGCTCGGTTCGCCGCCACTCGGCAGTGGGATGGCACGTGGGAATTGGCGGTCGTCTCGTTGGAACGCCGGTCGGCCGCTGACCGTCTCGCGCTGCGCAAGGCCGCATCAGCGCTGCACCTCGCTGAACTACGGGAAGGCGTCTGGATTCGACCGGACAACCTCGACCCCGACCGCCTGCCGACACTGCGCGCAGTGCTGGACCGACAGTGTGTCCACTTCCACGGCGCCGCTAGCGACATCCCCGGCGAGACGGTGAGATCGCTTTTCAATCTTGATGATTGGACGGCCGACGCGCGGAGGTTCAGCCGCGCCGTGCATGACGAGGTCGACGCGGAAGCCGTTGCGGCCGACGATTTCGTCTATTGGTTCGCGCTGTCAGTCGCCGTCGTCCGCCATCTTCAGCTCGACCCTCTCCTGCCCGTCGAGTTCCTGCCGGAGCAATGGCCAGGACATGATCTGCGCAGCGCCTACCGTCGCTTCGACGAGGTCTTCAAACAACGCCTGAACACAGCGTTCCGTTGACCGCCCGCGCGCTACCTACCTGGCCTCGAGCCCGAGGATGCCGCGCATCATTCGTTCGGCGATCAGTTCATCGCCGCGGACGCCTGCCACTTCGATCGCGAGGCCTTCCACCGCGCCGATCGCCGCCGTGGCGAGGATGCGCGCCGGCGGGCCGGCCGGGATCGATCCGTCTCGCCGCCCCGCGGTGATCAAGGCGCCAAACCGTAGAGCTAGCCCCTTACCGATCTCGCCCACCTTCTGCCCGACCGGATGATCTCGGCCCGCGAACTCGACCCGCAGCGCCATCATGACGCGGGCGATATCGCGTCTGCAGAACACGATGTGACCGCGCACCAGAGCGACCAGTACGTCGACCGCCTCACCCTTGCGCTGCGCGGGTTGCCATACCTCCCGCTCCCAACTTTCAGCCACCCATTCGACAACCGCCAACGCGAGGTCCTCCTTGCCTTGGAACAGGTGATAGAGGGCGCCTCTGGTGTATCCGGCCTCATTGGCCACGCGTTCAAGGACGACATTGCCGTATCCGTAGTGCGAAAACCCTCTAGCCGCTGCCTCGAGCAGAGCAGCGCGAGTCCGTGCTCTGCGCTCGGCCTGCGTTCGCCGGCCGCCCACCGAAACAGCTCTAGATACGTGCATGTATGTATGTTAGTCTAGCGACGGGAGGAGGTCCGGTATGAAACTCCCAAATGCCGAAGACGGCACCACTCAACGGGCGCGACGATGTTCGGTCGAGGAACCGCCCGAAGGGCACGCGCATTACGACTACGCGGACGCGTTCGAGGTGACGCTCGCTGATGGCGATCCGCGTTCGGCTGAGCAGGTGGTTCGCGACGGGTTAGCGCGCGCACCGTCGGCTTTGCGGGCGGTGATCCTGATCGCGCATCGTCGGGTACTGAGGCTCAATGTGGGCCCCGACTTCTGGCCGATTGTGGCCTCAGAACCGGACATGGTCCGACTCGAGGCCGCAGGATCGCTGATTGCCGGTGCACTTGTCGCGCGCCGAATCGGCGGGCGCACAGCCAGGTTGACCACTTTCGTCACCTACCAGGGACCGTTCGCGCGGATAGTCTGGCCGATAGTTGCTCCGCTGCATCGGCGGGTGGCCCCGTACCTGATGGAGCGCGCGGCTAGGCCCGCAGAATCGGTTTGAGCGCGTCGAGCACTGCCGCATCCTCAATGGTCGACGGCACCGGCTCATCGCGCCCGTCGGCGATGCCCCGCATGGTCTTGCGCAAGATCTTTCCCGACCGGGTCTTCGGCAGCGCGGGAACGACATCGACGAGTTTGAAATACGCTACCGCACCGATGTTTTCGCGCACCGCGTCGATCAGTTCGTCGGCAAGCCCCTCAGCCGTCGCACCGGCCTTGAGCACGACGAAGCCTCGCGGCACCTGGCCCTTGATCTCGTCGGCGACGCCGATCACCGCGCACTCGGCGACGGCCGGATGGCCTGCCAGCACCGCCTCGATCGATCCCGTCGACATCCGGTGTCCCGCAACGTTGATCACGTCGTCGGTGCGGCCCATCACGAACAGGTAGCCGTCCTCGTCGAAATAGCCGCCGTCGCCGGTGAGGTAGAAGCCGTCAAACGCCGACAGATACGACGACACATAGCGGTCGTCGGCACCCCACAACGTCGGCAGGGTGCCGGGCGGCAGCGGCAACCGCACGCAGATCGCGCCCTCCTCGTTCGCGTCGCACTCCGAGCCGTCCGGGCGCAGGATGTGCACGTCGTAGCCGGGCATCGGCACGGTGGCGGAGCCGGGCTTGATCGGCAGCGGTTCTATGCCCATCGGGTTGGCGGCGATCGCCCAGCCCGTTTCCGTCTGCCACCAGTGGTCCACTACCGGGATGCCGAGTATGTCCGACGCCCAGCCGTAGGTGCCGGGGTCGAGGCGTTCGCCGGCCTGGAACAGATACTTCAGCGCAGATAGGTCGTACTTGCTCAGGTGCAGGCCTTCGGGATCTTCCTTCTTGATCGCGCGGATCGCCGTCGGCGCGGTGAACACCGCCTTGACGCCATGCTCGGAGGCGACCCGCCAGAACGCGCCCGCGTCCGGGGTGCCAACGGGTTTGCCCTCATAGAGAACGGTCGTCGCGCCTAGCATCAGCGGGCCGTACACGATGTAGGAGTGGCCGACGACCCAACCGACATCGCTTGCCGCCCAATACACTTCACCCGGATGCGTGTCGTAGATGTTGCGCATGCTCCACAGCAGCGCTACCGCATGCCCGCCGTTGTCGCGGACGATGCCTTTCGGCTTGCCGGTCGTGCCCGAGGTGTACAGCACGTACAGCGGGTCGGTCGCGGCGACGGGAACCGCGTCGACGGGTTGCGCGTCGGCCATCAGCTCGTGCCAGTCGTGATCGCGGCCCGCCAGCGGCTCGCAGGGGCGCTGCTCGCGCTGGAGGATGACGCACGCCGGCGGGGCGTGCTCGGCGACTTCGAGTGCTGCGTCGAGCATCGGCTTGTAGTCGACGGTCCTTGTCGGCTCGACACCACACGAGGCCGACACGATGACAGCTGGTTGTGCGTCGTCGATACGCGCCGCGAGTTCGTTCGCCGCGAACCCGCCGAACACCACCGAATGCACCGCACCAAGCCGTGCGCATGCGAGCATCGCGATTGCCGCCTCGGGCACCATCGGCATGTAGATGACGACGCGGTCGCCCTTGTCGACGCCCAAGCCGCGTAGCGCTGCGGCGAAGCGGGCCGTCTGGTCAAGCAGCTCGCGGTAGGTATAGGTGCGCTGCGATCCGGTCACGGGGGAGTCGTAGATCAGCGCCGGCTGCTCGGCGCGGCCGCCGTCGACGTGGCGATCCAGCGCGTTGGCGCAGGTGTTCAGCTCGCCGTCGGGAAACCACCGGTAGAACGGCGGATTGGAGTCGTCGAGGATCTGTTGGGGCTCGCGGGTCCAGGTGACGGCCTTGGCGGCGTCAGCCCAGAAAGCCGCGGGATCGGAGATGCTGGCGTCGAAGAGTTCGCGGTACCCGG
>DASRJA010000670.1:0-2849 GCA_035649695.1 Mycobacterium sp.
AGTTCCAGTTTGTGCTCATATCCTCGCCAGTCGCGGTGGTCTTCATGGGCGGGAGAGGGATCGGCGCAAATCCCAAGAGGCCGTTGAGAAAGGCGAAGTTGAAGGTGAGGCCCGTGAGCTCGACCGTGATGGTCGGTACCGGCCCGCCCGGCCGACCCGCGAAGCCGAGACCCGTCTGCTGGTAGGTGACGATCACATTGTTAGGGCGAACGCGTGTGAACACATCGCACATCGCCGGTGTCTTGTCGGCCGCAACCACTCCGCAGGTGGTCTGGCCGCGGCCATAGACGATTGTCTCCATGGCGACGCTGCTAAAGGTGCCGCCGCCACTGCAGGATTGCGTCGCGCCACTGCACACGCGGGTAAAGGCTGGGAATGCGCCGCCTGGCACTGTGCCCGACACGTCGAGCCCGTCCCAATTCTTCAGGCTCGAGTCGACTGGATCGGAGACCGCGGCCAGGCGCGCGCCCTGCTGGAGGCCCTTGCTCGCGGTGTTCCACTGGTAGAACCCGATCGAGAAGTCGACGAGGCCCCCAGTGAGAATGAACAAAAGGAAGGCAATGATCGAGAATTCGACCATGGAGGCACCACGCGCGTCGCGCCTGAAGGATCTTAAAAGGTTGAACATTGTCTCAGTCGCCAATCACGCGCTCCTCGTGGAAGGTGTTGATGGCTAGCGTCGGCCCCATCCCCAGCACCGCAAACAAGCCGAGCCCAGGATAGGTGGCGCTGGTCGCAACGCGCACGATCTTGATCGGATCGGGGCCGCGATAAGTGCGAGCGCCGGTGTCCGGGTCCACCGGGTTGGCAATCGTGCTGACACTCACCGTGACGTCGCCGACGCTCCACCAGGACACGCGCTTCGTGCTGCCACCGATCTCGCCGTAGACCGCGAGCTGCTTGGCCGCGGTGTCCGCAGCCATCGGGTCGTCACGGCGCGCCAAATACCGGGCCGCGTCGCGCAGCCCGGTGGTGATCACGTGATGGCCGTAAAGAGCGCTGCCGAACTCGAAGGCGCCGAGACCGAGAAAGACGAGGAACGGCAGCACGACCGTGAACTCGACCAGCGCGGCACCCTCTCGGTCGCAACCGAACCGTTGCATGCGCAGGAGAGGCTTTCGAACCATGATAGCCCGCCCCTCATCGATACAGCTGGACGATGTCCCGGGCGACGGTATTCGATACCGTACCAGGCTCGACGAAGCCGACGAGCTCGGCATGGATCGTGCCATCGGCTGCGACCGGTTCGGTTAGAAAAAACTTGGCAAAGACAGTGACCGCAAGGGGTCCGCCGCTGTTGCCGTGCACGTTGAGGCCGCCGCAGTCGATGATGGCCCCGTAGATGATTCGACGGTCGGGTTCGTCACTCAGTCCGCCGCCGCTGTAACAGGCAGGCGTGCCCGTCTCGCCGGTAGCGCCACCGCTCTGGGCTGCGAGGCCCGTCAGGTTTGCCGCGATCTCATGACGGTACACGTCGTAGCGAGCCGGCCGGTTGGTGTTGGAGTAGACGACGCCCGTGGCGTCCGTCGGCTTGCTGGTGCTACCGAAATTGGTCGACCAGTAGCCGTCAAAATCCCAATCCCCGGTACCCATACGACCGCTCGCGTGCGGGAAGCTGTCGTCTTGGCCCAGCTTGTTGACATTGGGTTCGGTGGCTTCGGCATTGCACACACCATTGCTGCCGTGGCCCGGGACATATCCCTTGCGTACGTTTTGCGCAGGACGATAAGCGGAGTTGTTGTGGGCGTTGTTGTAGGGTCCGCTCCACAGGTCGAAGCGGGTATTGATAGCCGCGTCGGCGCTGGAGATATTGCCCGTCTTTTGCGAAACTCCGTTCTGAACGAAGCACGTTTGTGGCTGCACCATTGCCAGTGCATCGCGCAGCGCGTTGGCGCCATTGCTGCCGCTGCCGAAGTTCGGAGAGTCGAGCCAGCCATAGTTGCCTGGGAAGTATTGGCTGGTGCCACCGGCGCCGAGCTGAAGCTTCAGCTGCCGACGGCGGTATGTCGGATTGCTCACCGCGTCCCATATCGAGATGCCGGTTCCTTCATAGGGATTGCAGATGAACAGCGGCGTAAATTGACACACCGCCGCATCGAGTCCGGCGACCGCGCGTGCCGTCGCGGTGACCGAGATGGCGCCGCCGAAGAAGGAGGCCGGCAGGATGGTGTTCAGCGTCTGCGGCGTGACCGTCACCTCGACGAAGCGCGCCAGCGCCGGATCGGCAGTGTCGTGCGCGCTATCGATGACGCTGATGTCGTTTGCCGGCAGACTCTTCAGATACCGCACGCTCGAGGTGACAATCGTCGCCGGGCTTGCGGCTGCGAACTTGTGTTGATTGGCCACCATGTTGGCGATTGCGGCATTGGCGCGCGCGATGGCGGTCGGCTTGCGGTCGAGCTCGGCGCCGCCGGCCAAGGCGAGCGCATCGGCACCCTTCTGCAGGGTGGTCGCAAGAATGCTCAGACGCGAGGCGTCGACCGCCAGGACCGCCGTGCCGATTAACACCGGCAGGATGATGGAGACATAAATGAGAACGGCGCCGCGCTCGTCCCTGCCAAATCGACAGAGCGAGCGAGACCGACGCGTCTCACATGGCCGGCGCTTGTGCACGACATGAGCCAAGGCGGAAAGGATCTCCAGCGGACTAGTTGCCGGTGATAGACACGCCATTGTTCGGCGTGACGCTGATCGTCTGCGTGGACAGCCCGCGGGGCGGGATGCTCTTGTTGGCCTTGTAGCGCTTGACGCCGACGTGCAACCGCTCGCCATCAATCTCGATTCGCGAATTGCCGACATAGCGTGGCCAGGGGTTGATGGTCTGCACAGCAATGTTGTGGGCCACCGCG
>DASRJA010000671.1:0-18069 GCA_035649695.1 Mycobacterium sp.
ATCGAATCCCGACCCGCACCGCCTTCCCACAAACCCGGGGTGTCACGGAGTACGGTGATCTTCGCGATCGTGGACCTGCTTGGCAAGGCGCAGCCTCCCGTTACCGGTCGTGCGGATTACTCGGGGGTGTCCGCGCGGGCATCGAAGCCGACAAGGACTCCCCGCTTGAGCCGTTATGGGGACGACATTGTCAGCAAAAACGCCGAGCCTGCGGCCACACTTCGAGGACGTGCAGGCCCACTACGACCTGTCCGATCAATTCTTCGAGTTGTTCTTGGACCCGACGCGGACGTACAGCTGCGCGTACTTCGAGCGCGACGACATGACGCTGGAAGAGGCCCAGATCGCCAAGATCGACCTGGCGCTGGGCAAACTTGGCTTGCAGCCTGGCATGACGCTGCTCGACGTCGGCTGCGGTTGGGGGGCGGCGACGCTGCGGGCGTTGGACAAATACGACGTCAACGTCGTCGGCCTGACGCTGAGCAAGAACCAGGCTGACTACGTCGAGCAGCTACTCGCAGCATCGGATAGCCCGCGTTCCAAGCAGGTGCTGCTCGAGGGCTGGGAGCAGTTTGAGGAGCCGGTGGACCGGATCGTGGCGATCGGCCCGCTCGAACATTTCGGCTATGACCGCTACACCGCTTTTTTCAACAGGGCTTATGACCTGTTGCCCGACGATGGCACGATGCTGCTGCACACCATCGTGCAGTTGAGCACCGAAGAGAACGAAAAACTCAAACTGCCAGTGACGATGCGGCATCTGCGCTGGAGGCTCATAAGGACGAGGCGATCGCGATCCAGTCCGAAGAGGTCTACGACCGGTACATGAAGTACCTCACCGGCTGCGCCGAGTTGTTTCGCGACGGCTACACCAATTTGTGCCAGTTCACGTTGGATAAGCGATAGTCCCGGCCCTCGGGGCTTATTGGGGCTTCTTGTTGCCTCCGGTGCAACGATGAATCCATGATCGACCTATCGGAGAGGTGATCGGACAACCGCCAGAGCCGTTTGCGCGAAGGTGACGATCCGTCGACCAACCCTCGGTCCAGGTGAAAGCCGGGTGACCACAGGACGCTTCGACACGATTCATACGACGAGTGAGTTCATTGAACTGCCAACAATCGGCCCCATTCATGGCGCGCGGCCGATTGCTCGGCGTTGAAGGTTTCCGGCGATTCGTTCCCGCCGCAGGTCAGATGGACCAGCGCCCACGCCATGGCGAAGACGGGGACCTGGTGGCGTTGGGCGGCAACGAGCAGCTCTTGAAACGCTTCTTCCGAACGACACCGCCGAAGGCCGATCAAGATCCCCTGCGCGGTGTCGAGGATGCGCCCGCTCTGCGGGTCTAGAGGGACCCGGGAGGGAACCCAATCTGACGTCATGTCTTTCCTATCTGCAGAGCGCGGATGCACAAGGAGCGCGCTTTAGCATCATTTTGTGCCAGCCAGCCGTTGGGCCAGACCATGGCACGTATCGGTATGTAGCCGTGATCGCCTTGCGACAGCACCGTGGCAATCGACCAACGTGAATGTGCTAGCTGTCCTCGGCATGCCTGTCGGCGTAGACGCCGTGGAGCATGCCGGTGGCCTGTCCAATCTCGATAAGGTATCCGTCGGGGTCGCGCAGATAGCACCGTATCTCCGCTTTGCGGTCAAGTGGCTCGGTAAGGAATTGTGCTCCTTTGGATTTGGCGTCGGTGTAGAACGTCGCGATGTCGGCGACCCGCACATTTAAGAATGAGGAAACAGGATCACCAGACTCGCGGGGAGCCAGGATGACATCGGGTTTGTCCGGTGTCGGGCCGCCGCCCGGGTTCAATATGATCCAGCTGTTGGCGACCTTAACGATGGCCGGGTTCTCCTCCAGCACCACCCGTCCACCGAAGATGTCGGCGTAGAAATCGCGCGACCGCGCCACGTCGCGCACGGTCAGGAAGTGTGTTAGCACCAGCCCCTGTTCGGGATAGGGCAGGTCGTGCGAGTCGGACATGATTCCCCTCCATCAAGTTGGTGTTCTGCGGCGGACGGGTCGCCCCTGCGGCGCCCGTCCAGCGGCCGAGTTCGCCGACTGCGGGCATGTCTTCAAGGCTACGGTGGCGCTGCCGAGCGCGAGAAACCGATCGGCCAGGTCCAGAGACAACTGAGGACTGGACGATCTGCTGCCACGAACCGTCGCGGTGCTCAACGACTCCGGCGGACACTCTGCAGGGTCCGGCGCCAATGCTGACGGGATCGCCTGTATCCAAACTGTGCCCAAGACGTGCCCAGATCAGGACCGCTTACGCCCGAAGATCCCGCCACAATCGACGCCATGCTGCTTCAGATTCACGTTCAGCCAGCGCCCGACCGATTGTGCGAAACCTGCGGTGGTCCATCGGAGTGGATGTCGCAGTCATTAACCCCGGGAAACGGCGGAGCGGCGCGCGAAATGTCGCCGTGGACGGCACGGTGCGCGGACCTGTGGTGCCAGAGCCGCAGACCAAGGCACCGTAAGACACGCGCGTCTGCTGATTGCTGAGCCGGTCGGTCCGCTGGGCCGACGGTGGTGCTAGTCACGGGTTCGTGTCGGTTGCCTGTCAGTTGTGCTGTTCAGGCGCGGCGGGAGCGGGCCGGTCAACGCACTAGCCGCACACTGCCGTTGTCTACACCTCTGCAGCCAGACCGCCGGAAACGACCACCATGCACACCGATGCACACGACGCGAGCCGCGAAGAGCGCCGCGCGCAGCTTGAGCGACGACGCGCAGCCGTCGCAAACCAATTGCGTCTCCTGGCAATCGAATTAGCGGACATCGACAGACAACTTGACGAGATCAACCACTCGGAGCGTTGAAAGTCACACCGTTTGAACACCGGTCGGCGGTCTCGTCGCCCGGAGCCGCGGCCGGGAGTGCGCGTATCCGCAGCAAGGCGATTTCGTTCAGCACGTCCCGGATTCGGTCGGCACGGTGAGTCCAACAGTTCTATCGCCTGGACGGCATGATCTGGCTTGGGTTAGGTACTTCCTCCCGGGCAGAAATGGTGGGACCGTATCTACAGACCTCCGAAGTGTTTAATACGACACCCGATCGGCGTCACCGCTGCGGAGGCTAAATATCAATTGCCGCACACCTGGAGAAGCGATGAACGCATCCCAGACGGACTCCGACCAATACGCCCTCTCGACTCACGTCGCCGCCGACCACGGCCTGTACCACGTCAGCATCGACGCCGGTCATAACCACGTCGCGTATGCCGACATTCGTCCCACCTCTTCCAACATCGAGCTCAGCATTGACGTTGCCACGGGGAACCCGTCCCCTCGTCTGCGCAGCCGCCTCATCGACGCGGTGTTCGACCTCGAGGTCATGCACACACCCGGGACATTGTTGGCCACCTTGCCCCTCGGTGACGTCGACCTACTCGACGGGGTGGCCCGACATTGCGTCAACATTCACACCAGGGCGGCTGGACATAGCTGCCTCGTTGACGGACGCCTCTTGGAATAACGAACCGGCCCTCTCATCCCGACAACAAGTACGGGCGCGGATTTGCGGTCCGCCTGTCATCGGCTGTCGCAGGCAGACGGCCCTTGAGCTATGCCCGGCGCGACCTTGCCGAGACTTAGGCTCTGGGCTGCCGTTGCTTCTGGAACGTTGCCTGCACGGATTGGTTGGAACTCATTGCGACCGTGCAGGTGGGTGTGGCACCGGCGCAACCGCCACCGGACCAGCCGGTGAACATATCTCGCTTCGTATTGGTCGCTGTCGCCGTGAGCGTCACGCTGGTACCGGTGGGGTAGGTTGCCGAGCACACCAAACCGTCGCCAGCGCAATTGATTCCAGCGGGGTTGCTGACGACGCGGCCATTCCCAGAAACTGTGACAGCGAGGGTTGGTTGCCCGGCAGGTGGCGGGGGCGAGGTGGTGGCGCCGCCGAAGGCAGTAGCCCCTTTGGGAGTGCCCAGGCCCGTCGGCCCGTCGTATCCTCCCGCGGCTGTGCAGAGGTAGGTTCCGCAGCTTCCATTCGATCCCGCCGTGACGTCGTTCAAAGCGGTTGCCTGCGAATAGGCATCGGCTGCGTAGTTCACCGAACCGCCATTGATCGCGTAGGCGGCAGCGATGATCGGCGCGCCGGCGCTCGTCCCGCCGAAGACGTACCACGCGCTGGCGCCCGTTGAGCCCGGCGCATACACGGCGACTCCGGTATTTGGATCTGCGACGGCCGCGACGTCGCCGGCGGTGCGATTGGCGCAGCCGCTATCGACCTGCCATGACGGCTTCGCGAAAACGGTGCTGCAGCCGCTCCCGGTGCCATTCCACACAGTCTCGCTCCAACCACGCGAGTTGCTCGCGGAGGTAAGACTCGTGCCGCCGACGGCGACCACGTGCGGTGACGACGCCGGAAACTGAACACCGTATCCGGCGTCGCCAGTGCTCACTGTTACGGCGACGCCCGGGATGTTGTACCTGGGCTCGTATGTCGCAAACGTTTTGGACTCGGCCGCACCGTAGCTATTGCTGATCGCGTGTGCGCCCATTCGCCCCGCCGTCGTGACCGCTGTGCTCAGGTCGTTCAAACTGTTTGTGTTGGCCTCGACCAAGAGCAGTTTGCAGTCCGGGCAGATAGCGCTGGCCATGTCCAGGTCGAGTGCCGTCTCCTGGCTCCACGAAATCTGGTCCGGCGGCAGGGGTGACGGCTGTCCTGCCTGATTGAGCTTTCGAAAGCACCCGCTAGCGGATGTACAAGGCGGCAGCCCGAATTGCGCTCGATATGTGGCCAGGTCCTTTTCGGCGTTCGCGTACCCATAGGCATCCACGATCGCGATAGTCGCTGTCCCACTTGCGGTGATGCCGTAGGCGTTCCGCAGGTCTGTCGGGCCGTAGCCGGCGGGCCCCACAGTCGCAAGTGGGTTGAGGCTATCGTCCGTACGGATCTCCGCATGGCACCGCACGGCACCTGCGGCGGGCGTGTCACACACGTGTTTCGACTTGCCCGGGGGCAACGGAGGCGGAGCCGCGTCCGCTGGTGGGGCGGCCAAGACCGCACAACACAAGACAACGCACACCGCATGGAATAGCTTGCGCACAACGGCCCCCCAACAGTCCAACGAATCGTTTTCTGGATAGTGCACACCCAAAGTCACAACGACAGGCACAGCGCTGCAGTCGCAACACGATCGACACCGGAAGGTGACCCATCGAGGCATCTCGGCAGCTGAAACGCCGCCATCCATACCAAGTTTCGAGAATTGGTATGGCGTGTTTCGCGGCGTGGTTTCGGGAATACCCTGTGGAACCAAAGCCATTGGCAGAGAGGAATCCAGTAATGGTCACGATGCGTGCCGAAGCGGCGCAGTACCTCAAGGATGCAGGAGGCTTGAAGCTTGTCGTTTACGGAGCGGATGGGCGCGAGGTCGCGGCGATGTTCGTGCGAGGTTCGGTGTCATACGACGAGGAGGAGGCCACCTTCGTTGCAGTCGCGGCGGACGGCCAGACGGCTGGAGAACTATTCGTCGATGACATGGTCGGTTACGACGAGAACATAGACGCCTTCGTCATCCGCACCGCGCAATAGCATCACGCCCCAGCCTCGCCCGAGAGGACGCAGCACAGGTGCGCAACGCCTATGCCTGGTTGATGGCCGCGGACACGGGCTCGGAATGCAAGCGGGACCTCAAGGATCTCGACGCCGCGCGTGCTCGCTCTGGCCCGTTAGTCGCGGGCGTCGAAGAGGCGACTAGAACAGCGACAACTGTCGATCCTCGCCGAACTTCTGAGGAATCGGCCGCTGGCGCACCCGCACCGGCCACCAGAACCACCGTCCGAGCAACGCCGCGATCGACGGCGTCATGAACGACCGGACGATCAGCGTGTCGAACATCAGGCCCAGCGCGATCGTCGTGCCGATCTGGCCCAGCACGACCAGGTCGCTGAAGATGAACGACGCCATGGTGAACGCGAACACCAGCCCCGCCGCAGTCACCACCGATCCGCTGCCCGCCATCGACCGGATGATGCCGGTGTTGATGCCGGCATGGATCTCTTCCTTGAACCGGGAGACCAGCAGTAGGTTGTAGTCCGACCCCACCGCCAGCAGCAGGATGACCGCCAAAGGCAATATCACCCAATACAAGTCGATGCCGAACAGGTGCTGCCACACCAACACCGACACACCGAACGACGCGCCCAACGACAACGCCACCGTGCCCACGATCACCAGAGCGGCGACGAGGCTGCGCGTGATGAACAACATGATCAGGAAAATAAGGCAGAGCGCCGAGATGCCCGCGATGATCAGGTCGTAGTGCGCCATGTCTGCGATGTCCTTGTAGGTGGACGCCGTACCACCGATGTAGATCTTCGACCCCGCCAACGGCGTTCCCTTGACCGCCTCCTGGGCGGCGTGCCGCATCGCATCGATGTGCGAAATACCCTCGGGCGTAGCCGGATCCACGTCATGCGTGATGATCATGCGCGCAGCCTTGCCGTCCGGCGACAGGAACAGCTTCAGCCCGCGCTGGAACTCCGGGTTGCTGAACGCCTCCGGCGGTAGATAGAAGGAGTCGTCGGTCTTCGACGCGTTGTACGCGGCACCCAGCTGCGTGGAGTTCTGCAGCGCCGCCGCGGTTTGGTCGTAGATTCCCGCCGTGGTGGCGTGGTTCGTCATCGTCAAATCGCGGTTGGTCTCTTGATTTTGGATCTGCGGCGGGATCAGCGCGAGCAGCTTCGGCTGCAGCTCATCCAGTTTGGCGATACTCCCCGAAACGTTGGCCAACTGATCGGTCAACTCGTTGATGCCGTCGAGTGCATCGAAGAGGGATCGCAGCGCCCAGCAGATCGGGATGTCGAAACAGTGTGGCTCCCAGTAGAAGTAGTTGCGCAGCGGCCGGAAGAAGTCGTCGAAGTTGGCGATCTTGTCGCGCAACTCCTGCGCCACGACGACGGTTTGTTGGAATGCCACGGTCTGTTCGTGCGTCACGGCGCTGGACTGCTGCTGCAGTGCATATTGCTGTCGCAGGACGTTGATCGAGTCGTTGATGACACCCACCTGCTTTTGCAGGTCGGCGGCGCGGGCCTGCTGGTAGGGCAAGTTGTTGATCTGCGCCGCACTGTTCGCACTGATCTGAAACGGGATCGACGTGTTGTCAAGGGGCGTGCCCAGCGGCCGCGTGATCGATTGCACCTGAGCGACGCCATCGGTGTGGAACACGGCCTTGGCCACCCGCTCCAACAGGATCATGTCGGTGGGATTTCGTAGATCGTGGTCGGTTTCGATCATCAGCAGTTCGGGATTCAGCCGCGCCTTCGAGAAGTGACGCTCCGCGGCGGCGTATCCCACATTGGACGGGGCACTGGCCGGCATGTACCGGCTGACGTCGTAACTCACCTTGTAGCCGGATAGCGCGGCTAATCCGATGAAGGCCAGCGTCATCGTGGCGATCAGGATCGGCCCCGGCCATCGAACGATCGCCGTCCCGATCCGCCGCCAGCCTCGCTTGGCCGTCTTGCGCTTGGGCTCCAGCAGTCCGAAGCGGCTGCCGATCACCAGCACGGCGGGCGCCAGCGTCAACGAGGCGGCCAGCGCGACGAGCACACCGATCGCCGCCGGGATGCCCAGGCTCTGGAAGTACGGCAACCGGGTGAAGTACAGGCAGGCCACCGCGCCGGCGATGGTCAGCCCGGAGCCGAGTATCACGTGCGCGGTCCCGCGGTACATGTCGTAGAAGGCGGCCTCCCGGTCCATGCCTTCGTTGCGTCTCTCGTGATAGCGGCCGAGCAGGAAGATCATGTAGTCGGTACCGGCAGCGATGACCAGCAGCGTGAGGATGTTCGTCGAATACGTCGACAGGCCAATGACTCCGACGTTCGCCAGGAACGAGACGATCCCGCGTGCGGCTGACATCTCGATGAGCACCGTGATGAGCGCCAGGATCATGGTGACCGGCGAGCGATAGGTGATGAGCAACATCACCGCGATCACCCCGACGGTCAACAGGGTGACAAACACGGTGCTTTCGTTGCCCACCTCGAACTGATCTGCAATCTGGGCTGCCGAGCCGGCGACGTAGGCGTGGATTCCCGGCGGTGCCTGCGTCTTGGCGATGATGTCGCGCAGCGCGTCGACCGACTCCAACGACAACGCCTCGCCCTGGTTGCCGGACAGGAACACCTGGACGTACGCGGCCTTCCCGTCGGGGCTCTGCGAGCCCGCGGCGGTGAGCGGGTCGCCCCAGAAGTCCTGTACGTGCTGGACGTGCTTGGTGTCCTCGTTGAACCGCTTGACCAACTCGTCGTAGTAGCGGTGCGCGTCGGCACCGAGGGGCTGGTCACCCTCGAGCACCACCATCGCGGCACTGTCGGAATCGAACTCACCGAACACCTTGCCGATGCGCTGAAACGCCTGCAGCGACGGCGAACTGGGGGAGCTCAACGCCACGTTGTGTTCTTCACCGACTTTTTCGAGCTGCGGCACCAGCACGTTCGTCAAGGCGGCGACGGCCACCCAGAAGATCGCGATCGGCACGCAGAGCCGACGAATCCACTTGGCGACCCCGTCCGTCTTTGTTGGGCGTTCGGCGAGGTGGTTGCTCATCCGGACTTGTCCAAGCAGTAGGTGAAGGCGTTCAACGTGTTGACCGTTCTCTCGTCCTTGACGACGTCGTCGATCTTGATCCGGCAGCCGATCGAGTCGCTGTCGCCCTGGGCGGAGACGTTGACGAAGACGGCCGGTTGGGTGGTGGTTGTGTCGTAGGCCCACGGCAGCGTCGCGGCGTCGACCCGCTGTGGCTGGGCGTTCACGTCCACGTAGGTGATGGTCGCGACCGTGCCAGGGGGGCCGAATACCTCCATGACGACGTGCTTCGGGTTGAACGGAACGATGTCATTCGCGGCGTTACTCGGAGTGGACGTCACGTCCTTGGAGCCGAAGATGCCGTTCAGCCGGTACACCGTGAAGCCCGCCAGGGCGACGACGAACACCGCGACCAGAAGCATCCACCGTCGCATCAACCGGCTTCCGATCGAAAACCGCTGCACCCGTGGCCCTTTCGACGAGCGGTGACACGTTGACGGACGGTACGACACCTCGCCAGCCAATATCAACTAGGTTGACAGTACGGTACGGGACCGGACCGGACAACCCGTACGCCTCAGGGTTTGTGACTCGTGAGGCTGGGGATGAGCACGTTGTCGACGAGGTCTCGCACCGTACGGCTTGACGGGGCCCGGCCAGCGAGGACCGAGCGGTAGATGAGGTAGCCCGGCAGCACATCCCACAGGTCCTCGGTGATGGCGGCGCCGTCGATCTCGCCGCGGTCGACGGCCCGGGAGAGGACGTCTGCCATGAGCGCCTTTCTCTGGGCGAGGAATTGCTCCTGCATGATGGCCTCGAGCTCGGCATTCCGGCCAACCTCGACGAGCACCGCCCGAATGGTGCCCGCGTGGGTGCTGACGTGAGCGCAGATCTGCTCGCCTATTGCCAACAGATCGCCGCGAAGCGTGCCGGTGTCCGGGTCGACCGCGACCTGCCGGGTGCCCTCGATGAACGCCGCCATCACCAGTTCGGCCTTGGTCGGCCATCGTCGGTAGAGCGTGGCCTTGCTCGCGCGTGCCGTCGTGGCCACCGCGTCGAGGGTCAACCGGTCGTAGCCGTGTTCCTGGAGCAGCTCGAGCGTCACCGCGAGCAACTCGGCCTCCCGCGGCGACCACGGGCAATCCGCGTTGCCATCGGAACTCCGGATCACGGGAACCTCCATGGAGCCAGTCAACTTGTGCGAACGAGTATCGGTCATGCTTCCGATATGCGCCGCGCGATGGCGCCATATCGCTCGAAGCCCCCCTGATCTGAGAGTGCGTTGTAAAGCACGATGCGCGTTGCGATTTCTCCGTACTTGTCGATCAGCGTGTCGGCCAAGCCATCCCACGTCGACTCCGTGGCGAACGTCGCGATGTGTTCGTCGGTGATCTGCGCGGCCATCCCCCTGAAGTCGCCCGCCTTCTGCTTCTCCCGGATACGCGCCGTCGTCCCCTCGAACCCCGCGTCGTCCCAGATGAACGCGTAGTTGGGCGTGCTCCCATAGAAGCTCATACTGGCTCGCACCAGCTCGCGCTCGTTGTGCCGCTCCTCATCGTTGTCACCTACGATCGTCATCACCGGCACAATCACCGCAATGTCCGACACCGACCGCCCCGACTTCGCCGCTCCCTCAGCCACATTCGGCACGACATGGCGCGCGAGATAACCCGGTTCACCCAGCGGATGTACATGCACGCCGTCCGCGACCTCGCCCGCCATCCGCAGCATCCACGGATTCACCGCCGCCACATCGACTTTCGGATCCGGCGCGTCGATCGGCCCCGCACTCCACTGCGGCGTGATGAAGTCCAGGTCATAGAATTCGCCGTGGTGATCCAGCGTCCCGCTTCGGAATGCCGCGAAACACGCCTTCACCGCCCGCACATAGTCCCGCAGCCGCGGACCTGGACGCTCGAACTCCATCCCGTACCGCCTCACCACATGCGTGCGCACCTGCGTGCCAAGACCCAGGCGGAACTTCCCGCCTGTCGCCTCCTGCAGTTCCCACGCCGTCGCCGCCGTCACGAACGGACTCCGCGGAAACGCCACCGCGACACCCGTCGACAGTTCCAGTCCTGGCGCGGCCTGCGATGCCACCGCCGCGTTGAGATACGCGGTACGACCCGTTTCGGTGAACAGCAGACCGGAGAAGCCCGCGGTCTGCGTACGCCGGGCGAGGTCGCCGACCTTGTCCAACGGCTGCGGAACCGTCATCACGTCGACCTGCACGCTGGAACAGTACGCCGCCGGATGTTCCACCTCGCCGGTGCCGTGGGCGCCTCCGCTCTTGTGGCGGCCTGCGCAGGCGGCGGCTCCACCAAGACCGACGGCACCTCCGCTGCGAGCACCTCAACCCAGAGCACAGCCGATGCGGCCAGCTGCTTGACCGCCGCGCCAGCCGAGACCGCGGGCCCCTATCCCGGTGACGGGTCGAACGGGCCGAACGTTCTCATCGAGTCGGGCGTTGTCCGCAGCGACATCCGATCGAGCTTCGGCGCCTACTCCGGCACAGCCGACGGTGTCCCCGTCACGATCGACCTGACAATGCAGGACATCACCAACAACTGCGCCGCTGGCACCGGCATGGCGGTGTACATCTGGCACTGCGACCGCGGTGGCGATTACTCGTTGTACAGTCAGGCCGCCGCGAACCAGAACTACCTGCGCGGGGTCCAGGTCGCTGATCAGAACGGCCGAGTGTCGTTCACGTCGATCTTCCCCGCTTGCTACGCCGGCCGGTGGCCGCACATCCACTTCGAGGTGTTCGATTCGCTCGAAGCCGCCGTCGCCGGCGAAAACGCCCAGCTGACTTCACAAATCGCGCTGCCGGAGCAGTCGTGCACCGCGGTGTTCGGGTACGAGGCGGGCTACTCGGCCAGCGTGCAGAACATGTCGCAGGTGACGCTGAGCTCCGACAACGTCTTCGGCGACGGTTGGGACGCCGAACTCGCCAGCGTGACAGGCGATCCGGCCGGCGGCATGACCATCGCACTCACCATCGGCGTAGGTGAGAAATCGGCCAGCACATCGCCGAATGGCGGTCCACCGCCTGGGCCGCCGCCTCAGCGTCCGGCGAGCTGAGCTTGGACGCAGACTTCTCGTGTGGACGACTTCATTGTGGACGCTCATCGTCGCGTGGAATGCGGACGGCTTGCCAACAGCGCCGACCCTTGAGGGACAACGATTCCCGTCACACGGCGACCGGCCTGTCGCTGAAAAGTCGCTACGAGCTGGGCATTTCGCATAGTGCACCGCCAACTGCAACTGGTGTTACAGACGTGACCCACACACCGGCGCACCAGCGTCGAGGCAGAGGCTCAGTCCGTGTCGTCGACAAACAGCGCGATCGACGCGGTGAATCCATGCAACGCGTTGCGGTCCGCGATCGGGCCGATCTCCCCGGCGGCGAAGAAACCAGCCATCGGAATCCCGCCAAGTAAGTCCTCGATCGTCGACGCATCGTGGTCGGCGATCCCGAACATCCGTCGCCCACGCCCGTTGCAGGTGAACAACAGCGCGCCGGCCGGACGCCCGGACAGCTGAGCCCTCGTCCGCTCCACGGCCAGCCGCAGGTCCTTGTCAGCCCCCGCCGCGTCACGCACCTGGAACTGCACCGTCGCGCCGACTTCGACAGCCTCGCCGATCTCGATCGCCCCGGTCGAGGGGTCGGCGCCGAGAAGCCCGCGGATCATGAAGTCGCCCTGACCCGGAGCCGCCAGGCGCTCGTCGACGACGATCCCAATCTGCAGACCGTGGCCGACCAATTCCTGCTCGTCGGGGTGCAACCCCTCAATGATCTCGCGCATACGCTGCACCGGCGGTCGGCCGCCCAACTCGGTGATCACTGGGCCGTCCGCGCCGGTGACGATGTACGCATTGCCAATCGGCCGGCAGCCCTGCGACACGATCGGCACACAGTGCGCGCCGGGCAGGCGCACACCGACTGCGCCGGAGGTGAGCACGTCGCGGTCGCGGAACAGCCGGGTGTCATGGGGTCCCAGCCCACCGCTCACCACGCCGCCCACCACCGCAGTTCCCGGCAGGTCGGTGTTGAGGTGCTTGACGAGCACGTTCGACGGGAATGTGTACGGATCCGGCAGCAGCAGATAGAGATCGTGCGTGGTCCGGTCGAACCGGTACCCGGCGAGCAGACCACCCGAGCCGGTGCGGACGAAGTCCAACGAGAACGTCTCGGCGGCCAGACCCGACGCCAGCCACACCGCCACGGCGGGCCCGTCCTCGATCTCGTGGCGGCCGGCAACGATCGCCTGGGCCACGCAACCGATCAGCGCCGGCGGCTCGACGATCACTTGCACCGCGTCGAGAACGTCCACAGCCCGCTCAGTGTGCGCTCGTGATCCGAGCAGCACACCTAGCGACGGCGCCTCGCCCGCAAGCTCGTCGCGCGCGTGCTCTGCGGCCTCCACCGCGGCCTTCCGTGGATCGGGCGCGGTGGAAACGCCAACTCCGATCCGCACACTTCCATGATGCGCCTCGATAAGCCGATTGCTACGTCCTCGACGCCGCCGCGTCGACGATCCCCTTGCCCGCGAGCCACGCGAAGAACTCGTCCGCCGGAAAGACCGGCTTCCCATACTCCTGAGCCTTGCGTGCCTTTCCGGACTGACTGCCCGCCTCCGCCGTCACCAGCACCTCGCACCGTGTCTTTGTCACCGACTTGACCGGCGCCAGACCAGCTTTCTGCGCCAGCCGCTCCATCTCGTCGCGCTCGACGATCCGCCCGCTGGCGTCCTGCGCCGTGCCGGTGAAACAGATTCGTGCTCCCGGAACCAGGGCCGCGCCGATGTCGTGACGCTCCACTACGCAAGTACCAGAGACGATGTCGACGCCGAGCAGCTTGCCGGCCTCCTGCAGCCGTTCCACCACCGCATCGGTCAGCGTTGCCCGGGACGCCGCCGCGCATAACTGATCGGCAACCGATTGTCGCGCCGCCGCGATCCACGGCGTCTCGGCAAGACCCTGCACTTGCCGGGCCGACATTCCTCGCAACACGATCGCGCTGACATCCCGGCTCACCCGCAGTATCGCCGACAAGCCGGGCAGATGGTCGGCCGCTGGCGTCGGCGCATCGTCATCGCGGCTGACCAGCAGCCCCGATACCGATTCAGATGGTTCCGGTTCGTCGAATGGCGACGCACCGCCGTCGTCAACGCCCGATCGGGCATGCGCGTCCAGTGCGGCTCGTGCCCGCCCCAGCGCGGCAGGCGCCGTATCTGAAGCTCCAGAAACTTGTAGCCCCAACGGCATTGCGGTCACATGGCCCAGTCGTTTCAACTCGAAGTCGATCAGGCCCAGCGTCTCGTCGATGCCGAACCCGACCGGTGTGTATCCCGCCAGCATCGGCGCGATCACCGCCCAGGCCTCCCGCAGCGTCGGTGCCAACAGCACGTCGGACACCGTGATCCCATACGCCGCACGAGCATCCGCCAAATCGCGCTGCGGATTGACCACCGTGGACAGCGCCGTCCCGTCGTCAAAGGCCACCGCCAACTCCACCGGCCGCGGCCGCGACATCCGCCCCTCCTCGCCGACCGTGAGGATGGCGATCGCGCAATACCGCCGGACCCGATCATCGCGCACCGCGCTCCGTAGGAACCGCGCGATCCGGCGGTCAACCTTCAAATCCTTCGGCAGCACAGTCCGTTTCAGCACCAGCCCGTTCATCGACGTGCACCGGCTGAGCGCGACATACAGCTGACCGGTCGAGAACATCCCGCCCGTCAGGTCCACGATCAACCGGTCCAGCGTCTGGCCCTGGCTCTTGTGGATCGTGATCGCCCACGCCAGCTTGAACGGCAACTGCGTGAACGTTCCGACCACCTCACGGCGCAGGGCCCCGCCGTCAACCACCGGGCGCGTCGCCTCCCACGTGTACGGGGTGACCTCCTCGCACTCCCCGTCGGGGAATTCGACGGCGACGACGAGCCCGTAGCGGTCTTGGTCGATATCGACGATCCGGCCGATCGTGCCGTTGACCCAGCGACCACCCTGGTCGTTGTTGAGCATCATGATCTGCGCGCCTACCTTGAACCGCAGGACGTCGTCGGCGGGCGGATCGAACAGCGACAGATCGCCTGATACCCGCGCATGGTGGACGACTTCGTCACCTGGCAGCCGCTCAAGCTGCTGACGATTGCGCGCCGACACCAGCCGGTTCGTCGGCGCCAGCGTCAGCCAGAATTCGTCGTCGGGCGGTACGAAGTCGGGATTCGTGCGGGCGTCGAGCTGTTCTTGGGCATGGCCCAGCAGCACTCCTTCGCGAATCTCGTTGAGAATGGCGGTCATTCGATCGTCACCAAGCTGCCGAAACACCGTCGTCAACGCCACGGTGGGGAAGTCATCACGCCGGAAACTGTTGGCGGAGAAGAAATACGGCGTCTCATACGTCGACGAGAAGAAGTCCGATTCACCTTCGGTGACCACTGGCGGCAACTGGTACAGATCACCAACAAGCACGATCTGCACGCCGCCGAACGGCTGACCCGGCGACGGCCCAAACCGCTCCAGCGCCGCGCCCACCATGTCGAATACGTCCGCCCGCACCATCGACGCCTCATCGACGATCAACGTGTCCAGCGACGCCAGGGTTTTCGTGAACCGTCCCGGCCGATAGTCGCCACGACGCACGTCGTGCAGCGTCGTCGTCGCGCGGAACCCGAACAGCCGGTGAATCGTGTAACCGTCGACGTTGAGCGCGGCGATGCCGGTGGGTGCGACCACCACGACGCTGCGGTCGGTCTCGGCCATGAAGCGGCGGATCAGCGTCGACTTACCGGTCCCCGCCTTCCCTGTCAGGAACAGGTGCTCGCCTTCGGCCAGCAGCGCCAGCGCGTGTTGGAACTCGTCGGTGAGGACGATCTCCCGGTCGGCGGGAGCGCCTGGTGCAGATCCCACCCGACAAACGTAGCTGCGCCCGGGCCCCTAGCCGACGTTGCGAACGGACGCACCGTCACGACGCTGACGGACGGGTTGCATTGACACCGGACGAGGTCGAAGCATTTTGCGTTTTGAATCGGAGTCGCCGGGGTATGTTTTCGCTTCGTGGATAGCGTCGAAACGAGGGGAGCAAGCGTGAGGATCCGGAAACTAGCGGCACCTGTTGGGGTCGCCGCGGTCGCGATCGGTATGGCTGCCGGCACAGTCATCCCCGCATCAGCGGCCAACAACATCAAGCCGTTCGGTCAGCCGGAGTCACTGAACGATCCCGCTACCGGTGCCCCGATGATCACTTATACGGTTCACGGGCTGAATCCGAGTTCGGACGCCGTGTTCCACAACGGCCAGTTGTACGAAGCAGAAGTGACAGTCGACGGGGGCATTCCCATAACCCCGATGTTCAACGCCCGCGCTGAGAGCGGGCAGAACTACCGCGTCATCGGCGGAGGAGCGCCCGGCAAGCTCTACTTCGACGTCGTGGGCGACACTCCGAACAGCGTCGTCTACAACGACGGTGTCCAGGATCTGCTTGTTTGGGTCTCAGCGACGCCGATCTCCAGTGGTGCCCCGGACGTGACAGGCGAGTCAACCGAGATCATCGGCGGCGCACCCGCTGAGGCCCCTGAAGCTGGACCCGCCGCCCCCGAGGTCGTCCCGGCTCCCGAGGAAGTCAACCCCTTCGAGACTCCTGAACAACGCGCAGCGCGAGAGGGTGGCCGCTAAGCGCTAGCCCAGTTGTCGCTCGGTACGCGGGCGGCCTGACGAACTGCCGACCCCTTTTCATACAGCAGACCGCCGAAGCGACCGGCGCGCGGATTGCGTTTCCGACCTCGGTTCTGCGGGTACCGGTTGCGGTATACACCAGGCTGAACGAGGGGAGTCACGGTGATGAAGATCCAGAAACTAGCGGCGCCTGTGACCGCCGCCGCGATCATGATCAGCGTTGCTGTCGGCACGGCGTCGGCGGCCAGCAACATCAAGCCATTCGGCCAGGGGGAGACCCTGCTGGATCCCGTCACCGGCGCCCCGACAATCACTTACACGGTTGACGGGCTGAATCCGAGTTCCGACGCGGTGCCCCACAACGGCCAGTTGTATGAAGCAACCGTGACCGCCCAGGGCGGGATGCCCATGGTCTGGATGTTCAACGCCCGCGCTGAGAGCGGGGCCAACTACCGCGTCATCGGCGGCGGGATCCCCGGCAAGCTCTACTTCGACGTCGTGGGCGACGTGCCGAACAGCGTCGTCTACAACGACGGGGTTCAGGATCTCCTGACTTGGATTCCCGGCCCTCCCGAGGGTGGTACACGCCCCTAGCGCTACGGCAGCTGTATCTGGTGCGCGCCGACCGCCTGGTGCGCCGATGATGGCTGCATGACTCGAAACGAGATCACGCAGCAGATCATCGCCGCCCGGCTAGCCAAGGGCCTGAGCTGGCAGCAACTCGCGGACGCCATCGGCAAGCCCGTCGTCTGGACCACCGCCGCCCTGCTCGGCCAGCACCCGATCCCGGCCGAGGCGGGTCGCGCGCTTGTCGACGTCCTTGGCCTCGACGAATCCGTCGTGCCGGTGCTCGCCGCCGTGCCCATGCGCGGCGGTCTTCCCACCGCGGTGCCCACCGACCCGACCATCTACCGCTTCTACGAAGTCCTTCAGGTCTATGGCCCCGCCATCAAGGAGCTCATCCACGAGCAGTTCGGCGACGGCATCATGAGCGCGATCAACTTCAGCGTCAACGTCGAGAAGAAGCCGCACCCGGCCGGCGACCGTGTCGTCGTCACCCTCGACGGGAAGTTCCTGCCCTACGACTGGACGGCTGCGGACACGGCGGGGTGAAGCACTGAATTCGCCCCCGCAACAAGACGATTACGAATCCGCACAGCTCAGCCGAGTTGCGCGGACCCCAAGACGCTCTGTCTAATATTGATCCGTCCCGGCCCTCGCCGACCTACAACGGAGAACAGTTGACGTCTACTCGCCGTGTTCGCGGTGCCTGCCTTGCGGCCGTATTCGCCGTCCTTGCGGTGCTCGGCGGCGTCGTCGTCTCCACCACTCCCGACTGCGCCGACCACTGCCACACGCTGACCGCCGCCCCCGTTCCGCAAGCGGCATCGCAGCCCGCGCCTCCGCAGCCTGCCGCGGTGTGGACCGCACCGTCGTCGGGCTCAGATCACGTCAGCCCCGCGGGTCCCGTACTGGTCACTGCCACCGCCGGCACGATCACCGACGTCACGATGAGCAGCGACTCCGGCAAGGTGATCCCCGGCGTGCTCACCCCTGACGGGACGGTGTGGAAGCCGACGACTCAACTCGGCTACGGCCGCACCTACACCATGAGCATTACCGCTCGCGGGCCCAACGGCATGCCGTCGCGGCAGACGTCCAGCTTCACTACGCTGACCCCCGGCAACCAGACCGAGGTGTATCTGGAAACGACCGCCGGAGGCCTGCTGCAGGACGGCGCGACATACGGCGTCGGCATGGTCGTCGTCGCGAAGTTCGACGAACCCATCGACAACAAGGCCAACGCCGAACGTCACCTCGTCGTCACCACCAACC
>DASRJA010000672.1:0-3808 GCA_035649695.1 Mycobacterium sp.
GAGAAACTGATCAAAGCAAGACACCAAAAACTGGCATCAAAAAACACCGCACCCCAACACGGGGAGTCAGAATGCGGCAAAAAACAACAACAAAACAAAAACCACCAAACACACTATTGAGTTCTCAAACAACACACCCGCGCTGCAGGCAACCCTGCCACTGTACTCCACTTGGACAGAGACGTCAAACCGCGTCCTCCAGTCCTATTGGCCTGGGGCCGTTGGCTTCTCAGTAAAGAGTACGCCTTTGTCGGGCTCGACCGAAAGGCGGCCTCGCACGCCTCCTGGCGTCTACGCGATGCGCTCGATTTCTGCGCCCAGACTGATCAGGTTCTCGATGAACAGCGGGTAGCCGCGATCGATGTGGAACACGTCGTGAACCTCGGTGTCGCCATCGGCGACCAGGCCAGCCAGCACCAATCCCGCGCCAGCCCGGATATCCGACGACCAAACCGGTGCGCTGGACAGTTGCGGGATGCCGCGTACCACTGCGTGGTGGCCGTCCGTGCGGGCATCGGCCCCCAGCCGGACCATCTCCTCGACGAACCGGAACCGGGCCTCGAAGACGTTCTCGGTGATCATCGACGTGCCATCGGCGATCGACGCCAGCGCGATGGCCATCGGCTGCAGATCGGTCGGGAACCCCGGGAACGGCAGCGTCGCGACATTGACCGCCTTGGGCCGCTCGTACTGAACCACCCGGAAGCCGTCGTCGGTCTGCGTGACGGTGGCGCCGGCGTCGTGCAGCTTGTGCAGCACCAGCTGCAGGTGCTGAGGGTCGATGCCCGTCACCGAAATGTCCCCGCGCGTCATCGCGGCGGCGATGCCCCATGTGGCGGCGACGATGCGGTCGCCGATCACCCGGTGCTCGGTGGGATAGAGCCGATCGACGCCCGTGATCGTCATGGTCGGCGTCCCCGCCCCGGAGATCTGGGCGCCCATTTGGTTGAGCATCGTGCACAGGTCGACGACGTCGGGCTCGCGCGCTGCGTTGTGAATCGTCGTGACGCCCTCGGCGACCACCGCAGCCATCAGGATGTTCTCCGTCGCGCCCACCGACGGGAACTCCAATTGAATTTCCGCGCCGCGCAAATGCTCTGCCTCGGCGACGACACAGCCGTGCTCGATGTTGCAGCGCGCACCCAACTGCCGCAGACCGGCTTGGTGCATATCCAACGGACGCGACCCGATGGCGTCGCCGCCCGGTAGCGCGACCTTGGCCCGCTTGCAGCGTCCGACCAACGGTCCCAGCACACACACAGATGCCCGGAACTGACGGACTGCGGCGAAATCCGCGTCGTACTTGGGTTCATCGGGTGAGGTGACCCGCACGACACCACCGTCGAGTTCGACGGTGGCGCCCAGACCGCGCAGAACCTCCGCCATCAGCGGCACGTCCAGGATGTCCGGACAGTTGGTGATCGTGCTGGTTCCCTCGGCCAGGAGCGCAGCCGCCATCAGCTTCAATACGCTGTTTTTGGCCCCCCCGACAGCAACTTCGCCTGATAACCGGTTCCCGCCGGTCACCACGAATCGCTCGCTCACGCGGGTTAGTGTAAACAGCGGCACCGGACGGTGTCAGTTTCCCAGGCCACTCTGCCCGGTACGGTTTGACCATGGCAGTTCATCTGACCCGCATATACACCCGGACCGGCGACGACGGGACCACCGGTTTGAGCGATTTCAGCAGGGTCTCAAAGAATGACGCCCGACTGGCCGCGTATGCCGACTGCGACGAAACCAATGCCGCCATCGGCGTCGCGATCGCATTGGGAAACCCCGATGAGCAAATTCGCAAGGTGCTACAGCAGATTCAGAACGACCTCTTCGATGCGGGCGCTGACCTGTCGACGCCGGTCGTAGAGAATCCCGAACATCCGCCGCTGCGCATCACTCAGAGCTACATCGATCGGTTGGAGTCATGGTGTGACGAGTTCAACGAACCGCTGCCGGCACTGAATTCGTTTGTGCTGCCAGGCGGTACGCCGCTCTCGGCGCTGCTGCACGTGGCTCGCACGGTGGCGCGAAGGGCGGAGCGATCCGCATGGGACGCCGTCAACACACATAAGGACTCGGTCAGCGTGCTACCGGCTAAGTACCTCAACCGGCTGTCAGACCTGCTGTTCATTCTGTCGCGAGTAGCCAACCCCGATGGTGATGTGTTGTGGCAACCCGGCGGATGAGCGCTTGCGCGAAGACCGAAAGGCCGGGCCCGGCAATCGATTGAATCAAAAGGTTCGGCGCCGTGCCCGTGGGGACGGCCGCGACTCGAGCCACGATTGAAACGCCGTTAACGCACCCCGATCCAACGCCACTTCATATCCGCGGCGGCGTTCCGGGCTGGTGTCGCGCAGTTCCAGAATGACGATCGCGTCGGTCATGATGTCGAATTCGTCGCCCCGAGGCGACCGTCGCGAGACGATCTCAAGCCCGCGGCGACTCAGCCTGCGGTCGGGCCACCAGCGCAGGCTGGACAGCCGATAGAACCCAGCTTCCCCACCGCGGTAACGCATTACGCCGTGGCGCCACCCATGCCCGCCGACCGCGGGAACATCCCGCAAGATCGCCGCGGTGCCGCCGACTTGGCGCAACTTCCACAGCCGATAACTAAGTGCGACCGAAAAGACCGCCAGTACACCGACCAGCGCGACCATCACCATCATGGACGCGCTCATCGGCGGGCCCGCTAGTCGATCTGGCCCAGGGCGCGAAGCCTCGCTCGGCCCTTGGCGGCGGTAGCCGGATCGTCGGATTCGGCGTCGCGCTGTGCGGCGGCTTCGTCGATCTCCGAATCGAATTCGGCGCTTTCGGCCAGGACGGTCACGCCGTGCTCAGTGACGGACAAAAAGCCTCCGTCGACGGCGATGCGCAGATCGTCCTCACCTTCCCGCTCGACCCGCACCATCGCGTCGTCGACCAATTGCGCGACCAACGGGATGTGGTTGGGCAGGATGCCGATCTCGCCGGAGGTGGTGCGGGTGAACAGGAATGTGCCCTGGCCCGACCAGATCTCGCGATCGACAGCGACGATGTCGATGTTCAGTTCGGCCATCTCACATCACCTTTCGGTGCGGGCAAGGCCTAGTCATCCTTCTTCTCGCCCTCGTCCGACTTGTCGGAGCCATTGTTCTTGCCGCCGCCCTCAAGCTCCACACCGAAGCTCTTGGCCTTCTTCGCCAGATCCTCCAGGCCGCCGATCAAGAAGAAGGCCTGCTCTGGCACGTGGTCGAATTCACCCTTGGTGAGCCGGTCGAACGCCTCGATGGTCTCCTTGACCGGAACGGTCGAACCCGGCTGACCGGTGAACTGCTCGGCCGCCATCATGTTCTGCGACAGGAAGCGCTCGATGCGGCGGGCACGCTGCACAAGCTGCTTGTCCTCTTCGGACAGCTCGTCGATACCGAGAATCGCGATGATGTCCTGAAGGTCCTTGTACCGCTGCAGGATTCGGATGACTTCCTGAGCGACGCGGTAGTGCTCGTCACCAACGACCGAGGGGTCGAGGATCGTCGAGCTGGACGCCAGCGGGTCGACGGCCGGGAAGATGCCCTTCGAGAACACCGCACGGCTCAGCTCCGTCGTCGCATCCAGGTGCGCGAACGTCGTCGCCGGCGCGGGATCGGTGTAGTCGTCGGCGGGCACGTAGACCGCCTGCATCGACGTGATGGAGCGGCCACGCGTCGAGGTGATGCGCTCCTGCAGCTCGCCCATCTCGTCGGCCAGCGTCGGCTGGTAACCCACGGCGGACGGCATACGGCCGAGCAGCGTTGACACCTCGGAGCCGGCCTGCGTGAACCGGAAGATGTTG
>DASRJA010000673.1:0-14398 GCA_035649695.1 Mycobacterium sp.
CGTAGTGCGATGACTGCACGCATTGAATTCGCAATGTCCACAACACCTTTGGGTGTCGGTGAGAAATTAATGATCCGAACGCTGTTTTCTGACCATCGCCGGAAGTCGGCAACGTCGGTGTCTGGCACGCCCAGGATCGCGGCGATCATACGCATCGGCATCGGTATGGCCAGCCTTTGTACCACGTCGCATCCAGGTTCGGCGAGCACCTCGGACACCAGTTCGGCTGCGAGCTTGTCGGCAATTTCGTGCCAGTTTTCCAGCGCACCACGCGTGAAGGCGGGCTGGACTTGCTTACGTAGCCGAGCGTGTTCGTCACCGTCTGTGAGCACTAAGAGATCAGCCGCCATTCTGACTCGCGTGACCCCCCGGGTGCTGGTGACCTGATCTGTGTCGCGTAATGCGGCGCGGACGTCATTCAGTCGGCTCAGGATCCAGGTGGCGCGCTTCGGGTTGTAGTGCACACGCCCGCTGCGATGCAGCGCTCGGTAGGCCTCGTGGGGCTGAGCCGCGGTGGCGGGGTCCAGCGGGTCGTAGTCGGTGTTAACCGCGCCAGTCCAACCTCGATAGCCCCGCCGGCGCGTGCGGATCGCCCCGGCGAGATTCATCTCTATGGCGCTGCCAAGCGGTTTGAGTAATGTAACCATGCCACTCGGGCTGTTCTTCACCGCCATGACCACTGCACCTTTCGCGAATTGCTGAGGAGCGCAAAAGTCTCGGGCCGACCGGCGGCACCGTGTGGGTCGGCGCAAAGAGCGTTGTGCGAACGAATGAGCGTCTCCTAAGACTCGCCGACGCGCGAGCATGCAGGACGGGTCGGCGGTGCCCACCAATAGTGATGGCACTTCACCGTCATGCCATCAGGTTCGGCGCTGGCGCATCTGACGTCAACGATGCGACACGAAGTTGAAAGTCTCATTCGGACGCCAGCCTTGGAAAGCTTTCGCATCTGCCCCATCTGACCAGCGGCTTCGTTAGTAGAACCCCGGTCCAAAATTCTTACTGCGATGAAGCCGTTTCGTCTGATCGCTCAAAGAACGGTGGCCGGTGCGCAAGGGATTGCGCTGCGGAATCGGAATCCCCGGGCCCGCGCACTTGCCGCTGGGAGGAAAGGGGCTCGACGGCCCTCTCTGAGCTGCGCCTGAAGTCGTCATTGCCCGGTGTATCGAGTTCTGATCTGTGAGCATCGCACTCACGCGTGCGGGTCGAAATCGAGAGGCCAATGGCGGGGTATTCTGATCATTTCTCACGAGAGGCGTATGAACTGCGCATTAATTTAGTGAAGTACTCAACAGAATTCTCAACGCGAGAGGGCGAGTTCGGCGGGACGGATGGGTGTCATGGCGCGTGAGGATTGGCTGGTGGGGCGCGACCGGGGCAGCGAAGCCGCCGACCGGATCTACGCTGCGGCATCAGAGCTGGTCTCGCGCGAAGGATTCGAGGCATTAACCATCGAGGCACTGGCTGCCGAGGTGCACTGTTCGCCGGCCACGATCTATCGTCACGCCGGCGGCAAGGCCGCTATCCGTGAAGCTGTGACGATGCGCACCTCCTCACGAATCGTCGGGTTAGTGCGTCAGGCGATCAAGGGTTTAGAGGGTACGGAGCGCGTAGTGACGGCGATCTTGGTTGCGTTGGAGCACATCCGGGCCGACCCGCTCGGTGACCTGATGATGGGTTCGATCCGGCCGAGCCACGAAGGCGAATGGTTGACAGCGTCGCCGGGCGTTGCCCGGCTGGCCCAGGAAGTGATCGGCTCCGACGACCCCCTGGCCGCGCAGTGGCTGCTGCGGGTAACCCTGGCGCTGTGGTACTGGCCGGCCGAGGACCGTGACATCGAATACGCGCTTGTAAAACGCTTTGTTGGCCCGTCGTTTAGCTAGAGCAAGCAGCCGAAACCCCGCGGTTTTCCGCGTAGGCGGCACTCGGTGGCATCTAGCTCTGTCTGAATCCATCTGCAACTGCTCTTCGCACCACGAGAGAAAATCTCACGGACTTCTCAGCCATCGTTGCAGGTGGAGTCGGTACGAGCTGTCGGGCACGCGGCTTACCAGGTGTTGAAGCGCTTTCAACTTCATGGCATATCGTTGACGATGTCGCTTGGCGTTCATAAGGCTGAGTTGATGGTGATGGCGCAGCGTCCAAGCAAGGCTGTCTTCGGCGGTCGGTGGCGGCAGACGATGGTCGGAGTGGGCAGCTACGCCGTGACGATTCAGCCGTGGCGATGCGGTTGGCAGACAGATCAACGAGCGTTGGCTCGCCCGAAGTTGGTTGTCAGATTATGGCTTTCGTGATCACGCAGAGGTGCTGCAACGATGCGAGCTGCGTGTCGGTGTGCCCGGTCGACTGCATCCGCCCCTCTCCGGATGACCCCCAATTCAGCACGGCCGAGATGCTGCACATCGATCCGAAAGCCTGCGTCGACTGCGGCGCATGCGTGCCTGTCTGCCCAACCAGCGCGATCGACTACGAGGTCGATCTACCTGAACCGTTGAAGCGATACATAGACATCAACGCCGCCTATTTCGAGCGGCACCCGCTGCACGCAGATCCTCGGCGATTGGACGAGAGGCCCTCACGTCCACCCAAGGAACTGGGGACCCTACGGGTGGCGATCGTCGGCGCCGGACCGGCCGCATGCTATGCGGCCGACGAACTGCTGGCCCGAGCGGATGTCGAGATCGAGTTGCTGGACAGGCTGCCCACGCCGTACGGGCTCATTCGCGGCGGCGTGGCACCGGATCACTCCGCGACCAAGGATGTGGGCCTGACCTTCGGGGCGAGGTTCGTGACAGACGCTGTGGGTTTGCACCTCAACGTCGAAGTCGGCAAGCACATCACGCACGAAGAGCTGATGCGCCACCACCACGCCGTCATCTACGCGGTGGGCGCATTCGAGGAGCGCCGGCTCGACATACCCGGTGAAGATCTGCCCGGAAGCCATCCCGCATCCGAGTTCGTCGCCTGGTACAACGGGCATCCCGATTACGCCGACATGACATTCGATCTGTCCGGACAGCGGGCGGTGGTGGTTGGAAACGGCAACGTCGCCTTGGATGTGGCGCGAATCTTGCTCCTCGACACCGATGAATTACAGAACACCGACATCGCAGACTATGCGCTGGATGCATTGCGGCGCAGCAACATTCGGGAGGTCGTGCTTCTGGGACGACGCGGGCCACTGCAGGCGGCCTACTCATCATCGGAGTTTCTCGCCTTCAACCACCTGCCGGGGGTGAACGTCGTGCTCGATGAGCGCGAGCTGAACCTCGACCCAACCAGCCGAGCCCAATTCGAAGATCCCGCTCTGGAACCGGCGCTCGCCCTAAAGGTGAGGCTCGCCGAGGAGTTCGCGCACCGTCCGCTGGACCCGCACAACAAGCGCGCCGTATTCCGCTACTGCGTTTCCCCGGCCGAAATTCTCGGTACCGACCGGGTTGAGGGAGTTCGAATCACTGCCAACGAGCTCGCCGACATTGACGGCGCAATAAAGGCCGTCGCGACCGACCAGACCGAGGAGATCGAGGCATCAATGGTGCTGCGCTCGGTAGGCTTCCGAGCCCGGCAACTACCCGGCCTGCCGTTCGATGAGCATCGCGGAATCATCCCCAACGATTGCGGTCGGGTGATCGCCGCAGACGGGCAGCCGATCCCAGGCGTCTACGTCGCCGGATGGATCAAGCGTGGGGCTAATGGCACGATCGGTACCAACAAGCACTGCGCCCGCGAGACGGTCGCAAACATCATGGAGGACTTCATCTCCGGCAGGCTCCGCCGCCCCGACGGCGATCGGCGCTCGCTGCAGCAACTGCTCGAAGTGCGTCAGCCGAAGCTGATTTCGGGTGACGGCTGGCACGCCATCGACCAAGCCGAACGCCGCCGTGGTCAATCCTCCGGACGTCCGCGGGTCAAGTTCACCGACCCAGCCGAGATGGTCGAGATCGCCAGGAAGTCTTGACAGTTCGTCGTTCGGACGAATGATCGATGTCTTGATCAGGCCGACGACCGCGCTTGCTCGAGTGCCTCAATCGAGGTTGCATGCGTTTCTCGTCACAGGGTCTCCTGTCGCAAGAGACGAAACACGGACCCAGTGTCGGCGCGAGGAGGATCAGAGATGTCGACAGCGTTGGGAGGGGCGTTGTCACCAAGTTCCTTGGCTCTCCACCCTGTTCGTCAGCTTAGGGCTGGGCCTACTACTCGGATCATGAACGGCCCCTAGAAAGCTCTAGCTTGAGAATGCTTTTTGCAGAGCTTCGCACTGCCGGTCGAAGAATGCGCGTGATACCCCGGCGGCCGGTGCGACGATGTCGAATCCGTGGAAAGCGCCGGTGACGATGTCAAGGTCGCATGCGACACCCGCGTTCTTGAGGCGGCGCGCATACTCGACGTTCTCGTCATGCAGCGGATCGAGGGTGCCGACGCCGATCCACGCGGGCGGTAGGCCAGAGAGATCGTCGTGCCGCGAGGGCACGGCGACTTGCGGATCGGCGCCGTTTAGGTAGGCGGTCCATCCCAACCGATTGCTGTTGGGGCTCCAGAGCCGATAACGCCGATCTCTGATGCTGGGGCGATCGCTGGAGCGATCATCCACCATCGGATACACCAGGAGCTGAAATAGCGGGACCAATTCGCCGCGGTCGCGAGCCAACAGCGCAAGCGCCGCCGCCAAGCCGCCGCCGGCGCTTGCGCCGCCGATGGCGACCCGCGCGGGATCGATGCCGGGCAAGCGAGTCAGCCACGCAAACGCTTCATAGCAGTCCTCCAGGGCCGCCGGATAAGGGTGTTTTGGCGCGAGGCGGTAATCGACGGCGACGACGGGGACACCTAGCCGGTTGGCGAAGCGGCGGCACAGCCGGTCGTCCTGCGCTGCCGATCCGATGACGTATCCGCCACCGTGAATCCACAGCAGCGCGGCGCCCGCGTTGTCAGTGTGCTGAGGCCGGTGCAGCCGCACGCTGATTCCGCTCGGTAGGCCCGCCACATCGACATATTTCGAGAAACGCAGTGCCTGTAATCGCGTCAGCGCGCGAATAACTGGCAGAGTGCGGCGAGTGTAGGGGCCCCATGGCAGCACGCGTGCAATCACCCGCAAGTCGGGGTGAAACCCTTGGCTGTTCGGCATCAGACGGGGAAGGTGACGCCGGTGAGTTCCTTAGCTACGGTCCACAGTCGCTTCTGGACGGCCTCGTCGCGGGCTTTGGCACTGGCTGTCACCAGCTTCGGATAGCCCTTGAGTTCGAATAGTCCGCGCGGACCCCAGTACTGGCCGCCGCGCACCTGCGGATCAGTGGCCGCCAGTAACTGGGGCAGTGCCCCCTTCGCCGGATCCTGTCCCACAACTGGACCGAACAGCCTCATCAACGGTACGACCGGTTTCCACACATGGCGTATCAGCTCGGAGTCGGTATACCCAGGATGGGCGGCCACCGCGATGGTGGGCACATCGGCGGCAGCCAACCGCCGCTGCAGTTCATAGCAGAACATCAGGTTGGCCAGCTTCGACTGAGCATAGGCGGCCCCGCGGTTGTACCGGCGCTCCCACTGGAGATCATCGAAATGTATTGCACCGCCGAGCTTGTGGGCGTTGCTGCTAACGACGACGATCCGTGAACCATCGACGGAAATGAGATTTTTCAGCAGAAGCCCGGTGAGCGCGAAATGACCGAGATAGTTGGTGCCGAACTGCAATTCGAAGCCGTCCGGTGTGACCTGCTTCGGCGGAATCATCACTCCGGCGTTATTTATCAGCAGGTCGATGCGTGGATATGCGGCGGACAAGTCCTCAGCCGCGGCGCGCACAGATCGCAGGGATCCGAGGTCGAGCTGCTGAATAGAAACGTCAGCGCGAGGCGCTGTGTTCAGGATCCGGTCCTGTGCAGCCTTACCCTTCTCTGGGTCGCGAACGGCGAGCACCACCATGGCTCCACGCTCGGCTAGGACACGAGCGGTGTCGTAGCCCAGGCCGGTATTGGCGCCCGTGACAATCGCTACCCGTCCGGTCTGGTCGGGCACATCCGCCTCGGTCCACTTTCTTGCTGACATGGGAGATGATCGCTCTCTGTCGTTGAGAGGCAAATATCCTCGTCGTTGACGCTTTCCGATGGGCAGCAACGGATCGCCACCGCCATGCCTTCAGGCTGGGTGGTGGGCTATGCGACGTCAACAATGTGGCAAGAAGTTGAAAGGCCGGCTCAGACGCTGGCCGGCGCCTCTCTCGCACTCACACCCTTCGAACAGCGCGTTCGCAGATTAAGTAGGGCCAGAAGTTCTCACTGCGATAAGACAATTTTGCAGAGGCTCCTGCTCGCCGGGGCGCCGCGGTGCCCCGCGCGACTAAGCGTGACTAGTTTGACGAGACGGCTTGCTACGACAGTCGCCAGATCGAACGCAACCCTGCGAAGGTATCGGCCAGCGAGTACCGCTGATCGGAGCGTGGGAGTGCATGCCGGATCCCACATCCTCAAAGGCGGGTCAGGGCGCGTTGAGGACTTAAGCGCTGGTCAATCACTACCTCGTCAGTGGATCGCCGGACATCGACAGCGGGGATATAGAGTCCGCCGTGCACCACATAACCGAACACGGCTATGGGCTCGGTGGCGGGTCGCAGTTGCTCATCCTCGCCAATCCCGTTGAGTCGGAAGCCATTCAGTCCTAGCGCGACGACGAAGACCAACAACAACGGTCCAGGTCGCGAAGTACGACTTCATTCCGAGTGCCGTTGTGCCGCCGTACCTTACGGACCAGACAATCGTTGGGCAGAAGCCGCCCGACAACCTAGCGGGTGTGCCCGTGCAAGGCAGCTACGGCAACGCCTGGTTGATCGAGTCGAACGTAATTCCGGCAGGGTATTTCGCCGTCGTGGCGTCGAGCGGACCGGACTCGACTGACAACGCCGTCGCGCGCCGGATGCACAAGTCACCAGGATGACAAGGGCTTCGGCATATCCCCTGGCCCGTGGCAGCAATATCCGCTGGTGGAGAGCTTCTTTCAGCGCGGGCTGGGTGCGGGTACACGGCATCGCGGCGCGGCGGTCGTCGTGCAGCTTGCCGCAGCCGTTCTGTGCACGCCGCCGTCAATCAAGCTGGGAGGGGTTCGCGATGACCTGGGTTCCGCAGGTTCCGAATGACCCATCAATTACCCGCAGCCGCCGTGCGGGTGGGTTCGTGACCCGTGGCGGATCAGCGATGACGACAGCGAGTTGGGTATTCCGCGAAGCAAGGACATGCAGAGCACGAATGCGCAACGACGATCGGCCTGTCGCCCGCAGTGAATCCTGAGCGCAGAGGCGATCGGCACAGCGGTCGCACGCCGGGTGCGGTATGTCCGGCAATAGTCGCGGAAGCCTCGGGTTGCGTTGTAGCCCTTCAGATGATCGGTACCCGAAATGGGTTCACATCTACGATGCGACGGCGAATAGGTGCCATTCGCCGGGGACACCTTTGAGGGCGTGTGCGCCGCGGTCCTCGAACTCCAGCCCTGACCCGATCACCAGGTCGCGCAGGGTGCTGGAAACGAGCACGTCGTTCGGTCCTGCGAGGGCGCTGACGCGCGCCCCGATGTGCACGGCGATGCCGCCGATGTCCTCGCCACGAACCTCGCATTCGCCGGTGTGCAACCCGGCGCGCACCTCAATGCCGAGCGCCTGCACCGCGTCGCGGATTGCCATGGCGCAGCGGATCGCTCGCTGCGGGCCGTCGAACATCGCCAGAAAGCCGTCTCCGGATGTGTTCACCTCGCGGCCCCGAAAGCGGGCGAGCTGCGACCGCACCACGGCATCATGTGCGTCGAGCAGCGCATGCCAGTCACGGTCGCCGATCTCGGCGGCCCGGCGCGTCGAGCCCACAATGTCGGTGAACAACACAGTGGCCAGAACCCGATCATCGGCCACGTCAGCCTGCTGGCCGGTGAGGAATTCCGCGATCTCCTGAAACGAATCGCGCCAAGGCTCGACGAAGTGATACAGATTGCGGCCTGGCAGCTCAACATACTTCGCGCCCGAAATGTGATCAGCGATGTACTTGCCCCACTCGGGCGGGATCACCTGGTCGTCGGCGTGGTGGACGACGAGGGTAGGCACGCGGATTGCCGGGAGCAGAGGTCGCACATTCAACTCGGCAATCTGAGTCACCATTTGCGCAACGGCCCCTGGACTTACCGCGCAACGTTCGTGCCGTGCCCAGGCTGCCCGAATTTCCTCGTTCCACGGCATGTCCGGATTTGATAGATGCTGGAACTCACCCGTACCCCACATGGCGACATAGGCAGCGACGGTTTCCTCTAAGTCAAGTCCTTGTGTGCGTTCAGCAAGCGGATCCGCGTAGCCCTCGAGAACCACCAGTGCACTTGTCCGGGACGGGTTTACCGCTACGAAAAGCGCCGTCTGCACGAACGAGCCGTCAATCGCGACGAGGACCGCTTCACTACTTCCGAGATCGTCGAGGACCGCAGTGATGCTGTCGGCCCATAGCTCTAGGCTCCACGTTGCGGGATCGGACACCCCCGTGCCGGGTACGTCGAAGTAGATCACTCGACCAAGAGAAGTCATCGCCTCGAACCAGGCTTGGGCAGACGGCAGCTCGGGGAAGACCTCACAACTCGTGATGGGGTTACAGACGAACACGATATCGCGAGGGCCTGGCGGCGATGCACGATAGGCGACGCGCAAGTCCCCGTTCATCGCATAGCGCGTCTCCGAGAACACGGCGGAAGTGTAAGCCAAAACCGCATGCAGTTTTTGATGTCAGGCAACGCCGCTTGGCGGCTTCGTGCCGCCGCCGGGTTCTAGAGTCGCTGCAGCGCGAACGTCCAGAATTGGGAGCCCGGTGGGCCGTTGAAGCAGCCGACGTCATAATTCGACTCGATGGTGCCGAACAGCGAGACCTGGTCCCACGTCCATGTCTCATGCGTCGGCATCGCGTAGCCAGGAAGGCACTGCAATCCGTCGGGCACGTCCACGTTCAACGTGTATTGGCCGTTGACGAGGTGCGCGTCTCCGTCGTAGTAGGCATAGAACTTCAGCCGCGGTATCGCGCTGATGTCCAAGCAGCTGTCGTCCGGGGGTTGACAGGGCGAGATGAACCACACCCAGGAAGCCCGCTCATACCGGTTGGTGTTCACGTCGTAATTTCCTGGGGACATCATGGCCTGAGCGGGCGGGGCGACCACCGACGCCGCAGCGGTCAGCGCGGCGGTCGCAATCGCGAGTGTCATCGACTTCATCCTCGTCCCTTCGTCGACCCCAACCCGATGGCTGCCAATCAAACCACTCGGCATCAATCGATGACGGCGGATTCCTTACGTTCGGTGATCGGCCGGGCCAGCTCCTGCTCGTCGCAGATGCGTTGCAGCTTCTCGAGCGTCTCGTCGAGTCCGGGACCCAGACGTTTCCCAGGGGTGAACGTGGCAGGCAGATGCTTCATGCCCTGAATGACGCCGATGGTCTCGTAATGCTCGGTGCCCTCGGGGTCACATACGTAGTCGGGCATCCGGTCGAGAACCGCGGTGAGCATCGACTTGAACACAGTGCGGGCGACATTGGAGCCGACGCAGCGGTGCACGCCGATGCCGAAGCTGAAGTGCCGGTTGCCCTTTCGGTCAAGGATGATTTCGTTGGGGGAATCGAACACCGCCGGGTCGCGGTTGGCCATGGCCCATGAAACCCAGAGTCGCTCACCTTCTTTGAACTGCTGGCCCTCGACCTCGATGTCCTCGGAGAACGTGCGCCCGTCGCCCGGTGCCGGCGTGAAGTAGCGCAGGAACTCTTCGGTCGCCGGGTCGAGCAGGGTGTCGCGCTCGCGACTGAGCAGCTCACGCTTGTTGGGGTGTTCCGACAGCCACTCCAGGGCGTGCGCAGTCAGCGCTGTGGTGGTGTCGAAACCGCCGCCGATGATCAAGCCGAGATTGCCGAGGATTTCCAGGTCCGGTGCGGGCTCGCCGTCGATCCGCAGCTGCAGCAGCGCATTCACCAGCCCGGGGCGCGGGTTCTCCCGAACCTCGTTCATGGTGTTGATCATGTCGATGCCCATCTGCCGGTTGAGCTCGGCGACTCGCGGGGCATCAGGGGAGTGCTCGGGCGTGGATACCGACAGGTGAGCAGGCTCGCTGTACACCGGCCACTTCTTCAGCTCGATGCCCATCATCGCCAACGTGAGCACCGCGGGCACGATGTTGGCGAGGTCGTCAACGAAATCGATGCGGCCCGATTCGATCTTCTCGTCGAGCGCCGCACGCACTATCTCGTCGACGAACGGCTTCCACCGCTTCACCGCCGCTGGGGAGAGGTAGGGATTCAGCGCACCCCGGTAGGTGCTGTGCTCGGGTTCGTCCATCTCCAGGATGCCGCCGCGTACCACGGTGGCGCGCTGCGCCTTCGGGATGGTGATGCCCTGATACGGCGTCTCGCCGGTCAGGTCGTGATGATTGGAAACCGCTGGGCAGCGGGCCAATTCGAAGACATGCTTGCTGTCGGCGGCCACCCAGTGCCCGTTGTACGTCTCCGACCACGCGACGGGGCACTTCGACTGCATTTCCTCGGTGATCTTCTCGAATTGCAGCCGGTACTCCGGGGTGTGGCGATCGAAGTAATAGCGGTTCTTCTTGCGATCGTTGTCGGCGGCGCGGATGTCGTCGACGCTCAAGATGTTGTCTCCCTTATTCTTCGATCGTGATGGCCTGCTCGGGGCACGAGTGCACGGCCTCGCGGACCGCGTCCTCCTGATCGGGTGGAACGACCTCGTTCACCGGCGATGACGTGCCGTCAATGTCGCTGAGCTCAAAGGAATCTGGGGCGATCATCGAGCACAGCGTGTGGCCCTGGCAGCGCGCAGAATCAACGAAAACCTTCATGCAACACTCCGATCAGATGTGGTAGTCGTACCACTTCAAGTAGCCGCCGGCGTCCACGCGCTGTTGGGTGCCCGTGATGTAGCGGGCCTCGTCTGAGGCCAGGAACAGGACCATGTTGCTGATGTCCTCGGGCTCGATCCACGGCACCTTCATCGCCTGCTGGACGTAGAACACCGGTTCGGCGTCGGCCTTGGTCGGGTGCTCGAGATCGGGGCGGAACGACCTGTACATCGGCTCGCTCTGCAGCATCGGGGTGTTGCAGTTGGTCGGGTGGATGACGTTGGCGCGGATGCCCCGCGGTGCGAGCTCGGTCGCAAGGTTGTGGACGTACTGCGACAGCAGCCGCTTCGAATGAAGGTAGGCAGCGCCACCGGGGTCGGTGCCGGGGTTGTCGTTCTTGGAGACGTCCATCAGCGCCGCGGTCGAACCGGTGGCGATGATCGACGCTCCCTCACGCAGGTGCGGCAGTGCGACGTGGATGGCGTTCAGCGTGCCGATCAGGTTGGTGTTCATCACGTCGACCCAGGCGTGCATGTCGCCGGAGCCCTTCATGCCCGCGATTCCGGCCGACGTGACGACGATGTCGAGCCCACCCAATTCGGAGACGCCGTTGTCCACCGCGGATTTGAGCTGTCCTGCATCGCTGACGTCGACCTTGGCTGTCACGATGCGCTGCCCGGTCTTCTCGACGAACTGGGCTGTCTCCTCGAGATCCTCCGGGGTGGCCATCGGGTAGCCGATGGTCGCGAAGTCTTCGCACCGGTCGACCGCGATGATGTCCGCACCCTCCTCAGCCAGCCGTATCGCGTGGCTGCGGCCTTGGCCGCGTCCTGCGCCGGTGACGAATGCGACTTTCCCTTGAACGCGTCCCATTCGAAGCATTCCTTTCGTTATGTGTTTCGGCCGCCGTTGACGCCCAAGATCTGGCCGGTGATGTAACCGGCTTCCTCAGAGATCAGAAATGCGCACGCCGCGGCGATGTCCTCGGGCCTGCCCATCCGACGCACCGGCGTCGACTCGATGTTCTTGTCGATGAAGAGGTAGCCGCGCTCGGCGGACTTGCGCAGCATCGGGGTGTCGATGAAGCCGGGTGGCACGGCGTTGACGGTGATGCCCGCGGGTCCGTACTCAAGAGCGAGCGATTTAGTCAGCCCGTTGACCGCCGATTTGGCGGCCACGTACGGCGACATGTACGGCTGTCCCGAGTGGGTGCTCGACGAGGAGATGTTGACGATGCGGCCCCAGCCGGCCTCGATCATGTCGGGCAGCACCGCCTGGATGCAGTGGAAGACGCCGTTGAGGTTGACGTCGATGACCCGCTGCCAGTCCTCGAACTTCAGCTCGGTGAACCGCTTGAACTTCTCGAGTCCGGCGGCGTTCACGAGGACGGTGACCGGACCCAGCTGAGCCCGAATTGCCGCCAGCGCCTCCTCAACCGCGTCACGGTCGGTGACGTCTGCGGTGAAGGAGAACGCTTCATCGGACGGGTTCAGGTCGATGGTGGCGACATCCATGCCGTCGGCGCGCAGCCGTCGAGCGACGGCTTGTCCGATGCCGGAGCCGCCACCCGTAACAACCGCGGTCTTCACGCGCAGGCCTCAGTTATCAAGAACCGTCCTTCCGATTATGAGAACCGTACTCTCGGAGTGTGCGTTATCGCAAGACAGCAGAGGAGCCTCGTTCGCACTGGTGAGACGTTTGGAGGTGGTTTGTCTTAGCGTTAGTTGCAGGCCAGCGGGAGTTCTGCACATCTGTTTGAGTTCTCTGTAGGCGAATGTATGATTCGCGGCGGATGAGAATGAAGTTTCCATCACATGTGGATGCTTGCTGAGGAGGATCGTGCAGGAAACGCCCACCATCTTGAGCGACGCAGCCAGTGCCGGGACGGCGCAACGGCGCCTCCTGATCGACGGAAAGCTGCTCGACACCGATCGGACGTTTCCTTCTATCAACCCCGCCACGGGTGAGGTCCTCGGCTATGCGCCCGATGCGACCGTCCAGGATGCCGAGGCCGCCGTCGCCGCCGCGCGACGGGCCTTCGATACGACGGATTGGTCGACCAATACCGAGTTGCGCATCCGCTGCCTGGAACAGCTTCACCGCGCGCTGGTCGATCACCGCGACGAGCTCGCGGCACTGACCACCGCCGAGGTCGGCGCGACGCCGGCACTGATCGCCGGTGCGCAGCTGGATCAGCCGGTCGAAATCGTTCGCTACTACGCGGATCTGCTGAAGAACTATTCGATGACCGAAGATCTCGGAAACATCGAGAGCCGCGGCATGCAGCACCACCGCTGGGTGGAGAAGGAGGCGGCGGGCGTCGTCGCCGCGATCATCGCCTACAACTATCCGAATCAGTTGGCGCTGGCCAAGCTGGCGCCGGCCTTGGCGGCAGGCTGCACGGTCGTTCTGAAGGGGGCGCCGGACACCCCGCTGATCACGCTCGCGATCGGTGAGCTGATCGCCAACCACACCGACATTCCGGCGGGCGTAGTGAATGTGCTCAGCGGCGCGGCTCCCGGGGTCGGTGCCGTGCTGACCACCAGCCCGGACGTCGACATGGTCTCGTTCACCGGTTCCACACCGACCGGCAGGCGGATCATGGCCGCCGCCAGCGACACGCTCAAGCGTGTCTTCCTCGAACTGGGCGGCAAGTCGGCGGCGATCGTGCTCGACGACGCTGACTTCAACACCGCCGCGTTGTTCTCGGCGTTCTCGATGGTGACCCACGCCGGCCAGGGGTGCGCGCTGACGTCGCGGCTACTCGTGCCCCGCAAGCACAAGGACGAGATCGTCGAGCTGATCAAGAACAACTTCGCGATGGTCCGCTACGGCGATCCGACCGATCCCAAGATCTACATGGGTCCGCTGATCAGCGAGAAACAGCGCGACAAGGTCGACGGGATGGTCAAGCGTGCCGTCGAGGCGGGCGCGACGCTGGTGACCGGTGGCGAAAAGGTCGACCCCGGCTTCTTCTATACGCCGACGCTGCTCGCCGACGTCGACCCCGACAGCGAGATCGCCCAAGAAGAGGTGTTCGGCCCGGTGTTGGTAGTGATCGCCTACGAGGACGACGACGACGCGGTGCGCATCGCGAACAACTCCATCTACGGCCTTTCTGGTGCGGTGTTCGGCAGCCAGGACCGTGCGCTGGCGGTGGCCCGTCGCATCAGAACCGGAACCTTCTCGATCAACGGCGGCAATTACTTCAGTCCCGACAGCCCGTTCGGTGGTTTCAAGCAGTCGGGCATCGGGCGCGAGATGGGGATTGCGGGGCTCGAGGAGTTTCTCGAAAGCAAGACGTTCGCGACGGTCGTCTCATGAGGCCGCTGGAAGGTATCCGCGTCCTCGAGGTCGCCATGTACGGGTTCGTCCCGTCGGCGGGCGCGGTGCTGGGCGAGTGGGGCGCCGACATTATCAAGGTCGAGCACGCCGTCACCGGTGATCCGCAGCGCGGCCTGCGCCAGACCGGTCCGCTGCGCGTCGAGGGCGACCCGAACCCGAACATCGAGCACGCCAACCGCGGCAAGCGCAGCATCGGGCTGGACATGTC
>DASRJA010000674.1:0-7775 GCA_035649695.1 Mycobacterium sp.
ACAGCGGCATGCGTCCTCCTACTTATGTACTTACAGATTCGCTGACGTGCCGGTTCGACGGTGCCCCCAGGTGCTCGACGAACCAGTCGCGAGCCGGGGGAGCGGTCTGCTCGAAAAATGTTGTGTACGCGTCGAAGTGCCCACCGTCGTAGCTGAGCAGCTTCTTGGGCTCAGGGGCGGTTTCGTATACTTCCCGCTGAACCTCGGTGAAGGTGCATCGATCGTGTTCGGCGAGGATCATCAGCAGCGGCTTGGGCGTCACATAGGGCAGCCAGCCCGCCGGCTCGAACTCGAGGAAATTCTCCAACGAGCGAATCGTCGTCTCGTTGTTCCAGATCCCTGATTCGATTGCTTCGCGGTACTCCTCGGGAAACTCCCCCGGGAATGCGCACAGTTCGTCGGGGTCTTCGGAAAACATCGGCACCGTCATCGGGGGCTCTCCGGCCAGGCGAGCGAGTCGGTCGGTCGCGGCTCGACGGCGGATCTCGCGTATCTGCTCGGCGGTAAACAGCTTGACCGCATTGCGGTGACCACTGACGTTCGGGATCTGCGCCACCACGCACCGGATCCGCGGGTCATTGGCGGCGGTGACGATCGCGAGTCCTCCCGAGAAACTCGATCCCCAAATGCCAAATCCCTTCTCGGAGTCGAATTCCGGTTGTGATTCGGCGAAGGTGATGGCGTCGCGAAGGTCGGTGAGGTGTTTGAAGACGTTCAGCTCCTGCCGAGGTTCGCCGTCGGAGGTGCCCCAGCCCCGATTGTCGAAATTGAGCACAGCGAAACCAGCTTCGGCGAACAAGGCGGCGTACGGGTCGATGTGCGGTTTCACTCCGCCGAAACCGGGGCACATGACGATCCCGGGATGAGCGCCCGGGCCGGGTGAGTGCAGGTATGCTCGCAGGATCGTGCCGTCTTCGGCCTGAATTTTCGCACGCCGCATCTCAAGCCCGCTTTCTTGAGAACCATGACTGTGCCGAAAAGTGCAGTGTCCAGCGGTTGCCGAAATCGGGGTATTTCGTCTTCATCTGTTGAACCAGTTGGTCGGCATTGTCGAGCTGCTGGGCGGCGTCGGCGAAATCACTGATGTACGAACGCGTTTCATCGAGCATGCGACTCACCTCGTAGTCGGAGGACTCGGGTTTGCGGTGGCCGGCGACGACCATCTTCGCGGAGAGTTTCTCAATGGCGTCCAGGCTTTGGAGCCAACGCTGCCAACCATTGGGTCCACTCAATCCGAGCATCGCGTGGATCTGGTTGTAGACCACGTCACCGGCGACGACTGCCTCGAGATCGGGAATATAGAGGACCGTGCTGGGCTTGATGTCGCCCTGGCCGACTTCGACGATTCGCAGTTCGTGTCCTTCTAGCTCGATCGTCAAACCGTCGAGGGCCTCGGGCACCGCAGTCGGCTTGGCCACCCGTTCGCCGAACATCGCCGCCCACTGCTGCGCTTCGGTCTCTGCCGCCTGGTTGATGTACTCGACGACCGGGGCCGTCGCGACCACACGCGCGTCGGGGTAGGTGGCCAACAAATCGCCTGCGCCGTACCAGTGGTCGGCGTGGCCGTGGGTCACATAGATGGTCGTCAGCCGCTTGCCGGTGCGCTGGATGAACTCTGCGAGCGCGGCCACGTCCGTGCGGATGTGCTGTGCGTCGATCAGTACGGCGTCGGACTTGCCGGACACAAGAGTGGATGTTGTCGCCGAGAACGTTCCCGCACCCTGCTCGAAGGGCAGAGCCGAGCCGATGAACACGTCGGCCTGTAGGTCGTCTTTACTCATCTGGACCCCCGTTAATGCAGAGAAACTGTTCTACGTCGGAAGCGAATTCAGCATGGTGTTGAAATAGGAACCCGTGCGCGGAGTCGGGATAGATCTTGACCTGCGCGCCCGGAATAAGTCCGGCGAGGAGGTAGGAAAAGTGCGGCAGGATCATAGGATCGCTCTCGCCGTTGGCGATGAACACGCGGTGCTCAATGGCGCTGAGGCGTTGCAGCAGTGCGTGATTCGGAATGCCCCAGGCGCACACAGCATCATATTGGGCTTGTCGTGTCTGCCAGGTCGTTGGCTGGTCGAAGCCACTGGCTTTGGTGAACATGCGTTGCAGGGCTTGCTGGCCCGCCTGTTGACTCGACGCTGACTCCGCGAAGAAAACCTTCAAGTAGCCGGCCGGGTCGAGTTGAGGCGTGCCGACGGCGTCGATCACCCATGGTGCCCAACCGTGCATCCCCGCGGCGCCCCTGGGCGCCGCAGAGGCCAGTATCAGATTGCGCACCGACGCGGGTCGCATCAGGGCGAGCTCCTGCGCAACAAAGCTGCCAATCGAGAAGCCGAGGATGTCGACTCTGTCGAACTCCATCGCGTCTAAAAACGAGACGGCGTCCGCAGCCATCTGCTCAACGGTGTTCGGAGTTGTTCCTTTCGTTCCGCCGACACCGACGTTGTCGAATGCGACGACGCGGCGATGAGATGCCAGGGCATCGATGAGCGCAGGGTCCCAGTTGTCGAGGTTGCCGCGAAAGTGCTGAAGCAATACCAGCGGCACGGTGCCGGTGCCGACGTCACGGTAGGCGTAGTCGAAACCGTCCGCGGTACCGACAACCTTCGTCGGCGCCTCTGCGTACGTCTGCTTTTGTGCCGTTGTCACTGGCGCCTCCGGGGTCGGTACGTATGCGGATTCGGAGAATGGCTTGACTTCAAAGCTGGCATTCAGCGAGATGGCGGTCCTTCACCTATTCAGGTGAGGACCGTTGACCGTTGCGCCGCAGCCTTCCCCATCGATGTCCCTCACCCGAATAGGTGACGGACCGCCGCCGATCGCACTGCCATCTTGGGTGGCGGGCACGTATCTGCTCGTCGGCTGGGAAAGGGTCGCATTGATGACGACGTCACCCGCACCCGCTGTCGTCCTGGTTCATGGCGCCTTCGCCGATGCATCGGGCTTCGGCGGAGTGATCCGTGAGCTGCAGGCCGCAGGGCACACGGTGGTTGCCCCGCCAAACCCGTTACGCAGTCTGGCCTTCGATGCGGCCGCCATTGCCGCGCACGCCGGCGCGATCGACGGCCCGGTGGTACTGGTAGGTCATTCCTACGGCGGTGCCGTCATCACCCAGGCCTCCGCGCACCTGGACAACGTCGCCGGCCTGGTCTACCTGGCGGCGTTCAGCCTTGACGTCGGCGAGAGTTGTGCCAGCGTTCAACAGCCGTTCCCGCCGTCGCTATTGGCGAGCACTTCCTACCCCACGACATTCGACGCACCTGGAGCACCGCAGGGGCCCGACCTCTACATCAATAAAGAACGGTTCCGCGAAACATTCTGCGCCGACGCGCCCGTCGACATCGCAGAGACTTTGTTCGCGACCCAGCGACCGCTGTCACTGGCCGCCCTGACCGAAAACGCCACCGCGGCAGGGTGGAAGACGACACCGTCCTGGTACCTGGTGTCCGAGAACGACAACGCCATCCCTCCCGGCGCGGAGCGGTTCATGGCCGAACGCATGGGCGCCACCACCAAGTCGCTGGCCGGTTCGCATACCGTGTTCATCGCCCAGCCCGTCGCGGTCGCACAGTTCATCACCGAGGCCCTCGCCGCATGACCACTCACAGCACCGCGGTCGACCATCCCTCACGACGGCTTGTCGTGGCGTTGCCCCAGACCTACGAGGAGGCGCGCGAGCGCTACGAATCGCTGGTCCCCGAGGTTGATTTCGCCCGGTTCTCGGCATTTGCCTCGTGGCCGGCCACGGTCGACTTTGCGAAAATCTATGCGCCTCATGGCTTCATGCGGTACTACCGCAGTGACATCACCGCCGCCTTGTCCGGCTCGCCGTCGTCGTGGAAGACCACGCAATACCTGATGGGCAATCACACGATCGCCGAGCGGATGTTCCGGCACGACCCGTCCGTCATGCTGCACGCGCGCGAACTCGACGAGCTCCTCGCCGGGCTGATCACATTGTTGGGCGGCGACGCGCCTCCTCACCTCGGCACGGAGGACGTGTGAAGGGTCTACTCAGTGACAAGACCGCGGTGGTTACCGGGGGAAGCAGCGGTATCGGATTGGCGACGGCGCAACGCTTCATCGATGAGGGCGCCAGCGTCATCGTCACCGGCCGGCGCCGCACCGAACTCGACGCAGCGGCGGCGCAACTCGGTCCGCACGCTCATGCCGTGACGGGCGACGTCACCGTTGCGGCCGATCTCGAGCGACGGTCCGAAGCGGCGGCGCGACTTGGTGGGATCGACATCCTGTTCGCCAATGCCCGCGTCGCCCGCAGTGCCCCGCTGGGGTCCATCACCAAGGAAGACTTCCAGCACTTGTTCGACATCAATGTCAAAGGCGTTGTCTTCACGGTGCAGACGCTGCTCCCACTGATCAGAGAGCACGGCTCGATCATCCTGAATTCCCTCAACGACGCGGACTCCACTCTCGACGACGACCAATTCAAAGCACAACGCAGCCAGGGCATCCCGCTGGGACGACTAGCCACCACCGATGAAGTCGCCGATGCCGTGGTGCTCCTGGCGAGCGGTCTCAGCAGCTTCACCACCGGGGCCGCGCTTCCCGTTGACGGCGGCTACAACCAGATCTGAATCTCCAGAAAGGCGACATGACCGCAACCGAAGACGCCAACAAGGCTCTGGTGATCGAGGCGTTCGACGCTCTGTTCAACCGGCGCGATTACTCCCACGCCCAAGCGCTCTGGTCACCGGACTACATCCAGCACAGCGCCCACATCGCACCCGGGCGCACCGGTCTGTTCGACCTCGTCAAGAGCCTGCCCGCAGAATTGCGCTACGAGCATCAACTCGTCCTCGCGAATGGCGACCACGTCATTCTGCACGGCCGGTTCTCCAATCACGGCCAACCGGTCAACTGGGTGGTGGCCGACATCGTCCGCGTCGCCGACGGCAAGCTCGCCGAACATTGGGACGTCATCCAGGATGAGGTCGCTGAAACCGAATCTCAAAGCGGCCTACCCATGTTCGGCGACACTTTCCCCGCAGCGCCGTCACCGGCACCTCCGTCGTTGCTGTTGCAGGCGTTCGTCGAATACCTGCGCGGCATGCCAACGGTCGTCGATACGGCGAGGACCCGAGACTTCAACGACGGGCATGCCGCTCTGGAAGGAACCTCCACTTACCCCAGTAGTCTGGGCGGCGTCCCCGCGGTCACCGTCGAACCACTCGTGGCGTCGCCCGAGCGCACCGTCGTGTACTTCCACGGCGGCGGCTACGTCAGCGGTTCGCCTCCGGATCGATACCTGCCGCTGGCGGGCGCCGTCGCGCTCGCCGCGCAGGCCAGAGTGCACACCGTCGACTACCGGCTGGCTCCTGAAACTCGTTTCCCCGGGGCGTTCGACGATTGCGTCGCCGCCTACCGGTGGACCGTCGGAGACGGTGGAGCCGATCCCGAGACCGTCGCCGTGCTGGGGGACTCTGCGGGCGGCAACTTGGCGCTGGCCGTCACGGTCGCCGCCCGCGACGAGAACCTGCCGCTGCCTTCGTGCGTTGCGGTGATCTCACCCTTTGCGGACCTCACACTCTCTGGGGCTTCGATGGAATTGCGAAAGCTCGCGGACCCCTACGTCACCCGCGAATTGCTGGAATCCATGGCAGCCGAATATCTCGACGGTGCCGACGCGGCCGATCCCCGCTGTTCATCCGTTTTCGCAGATCTGCACGGTCTGCCGCCGCTGCTGATCCAGGTGGGCGAAGACGAGATCCTGTTCGACGATGCAACGCGCATTCGCGACGCCGCCGCGGCCGGGGGAGTCGACACCACGTTCGAGCCGTGGCCCCATGGCATCCACGTCTGGCCCGTCTACATCTCCGCCGGACTACCGGAATCCGCGCTCGCGATCGAACACCTGGCGGCCTTCCTGAAACTCCACGCCCGGCGCGAGGTCTCGTGAACGAGATCCAGCCCCTGCTGCAGCCGTACCGGATGGGTGAGTTCGAGCTCGCCAACCGTGTCGTCATGGCACCGCTGACACGTTGCCGCGCAACGAATCCCGGCCTGTTGCCGACGGAACTGCACGTCGATTACTACGCCCAGCGTGCCTCAGCCGGATTGATCATCACCGAAGGCACCTGGATCAGTCGCGACTCCGTCGGCTGGCACGACGTTCCAGGACTGTTCACCGACGCCCAGGTGCGTGCCTGGGCGGCGGTCACCGACGCCGTGCACCACCGAGGCGGCCTCATCTTCGTGCAGCTCTGGCACACGGGCTCGTCGTCACATCCCGACTTCTTCTCCGGCACAGCACCATTGGCGCCGTCGGCCGTCAATCCCGTAGTGAGTTCACCCACGCCATCGGGTAACAAGCCAACCGTGACCCCGAGGGCCATGACGCGAGACGACATTCGCACCACGATCAACGACTATGCCGTCGCGGCTGCCAACGCGATGCGCGCCGGATTCGACGGGGTGCAGTTGCAGGCGGGATTCAACTATCTGATCAGCCAGTTCCTGAACCCCCGTACCAATGTGCGTACCGACGGTTACGGCGGCTCGATCGAAAACCGGGCACGTCTGCTGTTCGACGTGCTCGATGCTGTCGGCGAGCGTATCGACATCGGAAGGGTGGGCGTCAAAGCCGGTCCGGCGTGGGGTGAGCGTGGTGAGTTCGTCTCGACCAGTGACACATTGGCCACCTCCGAGTACGTGGTCGACCGGCTCAACGATTACCCGTTGGCGCACTGGTTATTGATGGGCGCGATGGCCGATCTCAGCGGTGGCCCGCTAGCGGGACTCCAGGGCGACGGCATGTTCAGCCACTTCCGGCCCCGCTACCGTGGCACCCTCATCTCCAATGTCGGGATGACCCGCGAACGGGGAAACCAGCTCATCGGCGACGGGCTGGCCGATCTCGTCGCATTCGGCGAAACGTTCATCGCCAACCCAGACCTGCCTGCACGCTTTGCCGCCCTCGCGCCGATCCAACGATCCGACCGCGCCCTGCACTACACGTCGGGTCCCCGCGGATACACCGACTATCCGCCCTACCAGCCCTAGCGAGGACCCGTGGACGACTTCACCAGTGCTGACCAGGCATTGGTCGTGGCACACCACGTCGTCGAAACGATTGGCGACGACGACCTGCACCGCCCCACGCCCTGTCGCGAGTGGGATGTGCAGGCCCTCGCCGACCATCTCATCGACACCATCGCCCGCCTCGGCGCCGCCGCTGAGCTAAAGACCACGGTGCCGGACGGGGGTTCCATCGACGGGCGCATCCAGCAGTTGACGCAACCGCTCCTGGCTGAATGGCGGCGCCGAGGATTGGCCGACGAAGTTGTGTTCAGCGGGCGGACGCTGCCCGCACATCTTGCGCTCGGCATCCTGTCCCTCGAACTATTGGTGCACGGCTGGGATTTCGCCGTGGCTCTTGAGCGCCCGTTCCACGTCTCGGACGCCCACGCCGCTCATGTCCTCGGTCTGGCATCTCAGACACTCAACGCGCAAAGCCGCGCCGCGGCGGGATTCGACCCACCCGTGCCGGTGCCCGCTGACGCCAGTCCTCTCGTCCAACTCATAGCCTTCACTGGCCGCAACCCGCTGCAGCTGGACCGGTAATGACATCGGCGAATATCACCAGCCAAGACAAGCGCCTGTAGTAAGGACGCCCGCGTATCTGAGCAGTTTGTTTCCAAGAGATAAGACAGCGTCAGAAGTTGGTCGTTGCGGGACATCGCTGAGCTGGGGGTTCGCTCGTAGGTTTCTCATCACGAACTCAGCGATGAGTTCCCCAAGACAAAAGGCCAACGATTCCG
>DASRJA010000675.1:0-5157 GCA_035649695.1 Mycobacterium sp.
ACGACGCCGGGGTGACCGCCGAGCCCTCCCGGGCCGCGTCGGCGCGAACGCAGAATAGCCGACGCCGGTCGGCCTCGGCGACCACGGCCGCGTTGACGTCCGGGTCGTCGGTGGCCGCGATCGCATACCAGGCTCCGTCGAGGTCGCCGTCGCGGAACTCCCTGAGCGTCAACGTGATTCCCGACATGCCTTCGACGGCGGGGGTGGCGCTGCTGGTGATGACATGCACGTCGGCACCGTTGGCGATCAATAGCGGCAGGCGGCGCTGTGCGACCGTGCCGCCGCCGACGACGACGACCTTCTTGCCGGTCAGGCGAAGGCCGGCGAGGTAGGCGTTATCGGTCACCCGGCGAGCTTAGAGGTTGGGCGCATCAGATCCTGATGACCTCGAGGTTGGGCATGTGGTCGTAGTCGGCGTCCTGAGCGACGACCGGGACCTTGTGGGCTATGGCGGTGGCAGCAATCCACGTGTCGTTGATCGGCGCTTTGCGACTCGCGGCGCGAAGCTGGGATACCAGAAGCGCCCATGCCTCCGCTACAGCCTCATCGATAGCAAGCGGTTCGAATCGCTGTGCGAGCTGAAAGGTAGACAGGCGCCGCGCCGCGATGGCCGGGTCGCCCGCCTGTAGTACACCAAGCCGTAGTTCGCCGATAGTCACCGTCGAAACGCCAAGCTCGTAATCCCTCAGGAAATCGGCGTCGAAACGGACTGCCTCAACACCGATCAGCACCGAGGTGTCGGCGACGGCGCGACGGAGTGTGTTCACCAACGCAAGTCCTCGGTCGTGTCGGTGAGTGTGGCGCGCAGTTCCTCCGCAAGCCCTGTGGTGTCTGGCCCGAGCCGGGCCAGCTCATGTGCAATTTCAGCCGCAGGCACCCACGCACGACGATTCCTGAACGGGACGATCCGCGCGACGGGGCGGTTGTCCTTGAGCACCTCGATCTCCTCGCCAGCTTCGACGCGGCGAAGGACCTCGGCGGTTCGGTTTCGCAGGTCACGTGCGGGAATGGCAGCCATGCGACAAGTGTAGCGAGCCAGCTACGCACGTAGCAAGCAATCGCGCGCTCAGTCGTTGATAGCCGGCGCGACACGCTGTTGAGCCGCGCGCGACGCGAACCTCCTGACAGCGCCCGGGTGTGCGGCCGGATGGGTGTGCAGATATGACGCGTGAACTCCGCGGTCGATGGCGCCGTCGCGGACCGTGGGCACATCACGCCCTGCGTACACCCACGCAGGTGGATAGGTGTCGGCGAATGTGACTGTGGTGCGGTGAAATTCATGACCCATGGCGCGAGCGCCGACGGTGTGCAGCGGCGAGTCGGCCACCGCGACCGCCTCCCGGTAGCCGAGCGTGAGCTGGTCGGTGAACCGTGCCGATCCGGACAACACCCCGCACATCGGATGACCATCGAGGTCGTCGACCAGATATGTCAGGCCCGCGCATTCGGCGTGTATCGGCGCGCCGCTGGCGGCCAGTTCGTGGATCTGTTGGCGGACAACATCGTTGGACGACAGGTCGGTGCCGAACTGTTCGGGGAAGCCACCGGGCAGCACCAGCGCGGCGGTCTGCGGTGGCAGCGGGTCGGTCAACGGGTCGAATTCGACGACCTCGGCGCCCGCGGCGCGCAGCAATTCACCGTGCTCGGTGTAGCCGAAGGAGAACGCCTTACCAGCCGCCAGCGCGACGGTGACGTTCTCGGCAGCGGGCTCGGCGACGGCGGGGTCCCATGGCTCGCCGCTCACTCGACTGGTGGCCGCGGCGGCGACGGCGTCCAGGTTTACATGGCGGCCGACGAGTTCGGTCATCGCGTCGACGGCGGCCCGCGCCTGCTCGCCGTATTCGACGGCGGTGACCAGGCCGAGGTGTCGTGACGGCACGGCCAGCTCGTCCGCGCGCGGGATCGCGCCGAACACCGGCACACCGGCGTGCGCGCAGGCCTGCCGCAGCACCTCCTCGTGGCGGGGCGACCCGATCCGGTTGAGAATCACTCCTGCAATGCGCACCGATTGGTCGAACGTCGAAAACCCGTGCAGCAGAGCCGCAATGCTGTGGCTCTGGCCGCGAGCGTCGACAACCAGAATCACCGGGGCGCCAAGGAGCGCGGCGACGTGGGCGGTGGACCCTTGAGCGGTCCCGGCCACCTCGTCACTGATGCGCCCGTCGAACAGGCCCATCACGCCCTCGACGATCGCGATGTCCGCGCCGGCGCTGCCATGTCGGTATAGCGGACCGATGAGTTGATCCCCCACCAGCACCGGGTCCAGGTTGCGCCCCGGCCTGCCTGCCGCCAGCGCGTGGTAGCCGGGGTCGATGAAGTCCGGGCCGACCTTGAACGGCGCGACCCGCCGCAGCGCACCCATCAAACCCGTTGCGACGGTGGTCTTTCCGCTGCCCGACGCGGGCGCGGCAATGACGACCGCCGGCGTGCTCACCACTCGATGCCCTTCTGGCCCTTGCGGCCGACGTCCATCGGGTGCTTGACCTTTGTCATCTCCGTCACCAGATCGGCGGCGTCGAGCAGCGGCTGCGGCGCGTCACGACCGGTGATCACGACATGCTGGGTACCTGGCCGTGACGTCAGTACAGCGATGACTTCGTCGACATCCACCCAGCCCCATTTCAGCGGATAGGTGAACTCGTCGAGGACGTAGAGGTCGTGCCGCTGCTCAGCCAATCGGCGCGCGATCTCAGCCCAGCCGTCCGCGGCGGCCGCCGCGTGGTCCACGTCAGTGCCGTGCTTGCGCGACCACGACCAGCCCGCGCCCATCTTGTGCCACTCCACAGGACCGCCGACCCCGTGCTCGTCGTGCAATCGGCCAAGTTCACGAAACGCGGCTTCCTCGCCCACTTTCCACTTGGCGCTCTTGACAAACTGAAAGACGGCGATGTCAAACCCCTGGTTCCAGGCCCGCAGCGCCATGCCAAACGCCGCGGTCGATTTGCCCTTGCCCGCGCCGGTGTGCACGGCGAGCAGCGGGGCGTTACGCCGGGCGCGGGTCGACAGGCCATCGTCGGGAATAGTCAGCGGTTGACCCTGTGGCATCGAAACCTCCTAGGCGGCGTCGCGCACGACGTCGGCCAACCCGTCGGCGCGCAGTTGTGCCAACCGCACCGCAGGCGCGCCGAGGTAGCGGGCCAGCTGCTCGGCCAAACCCAGTCGTACGTGCGAAGTTTCGCAGTCCACCACGAGGGCGGCAGCGCCCTCGGCAACCAGCAGTGCCGCGGCGGACCGCGCGCGTCCCAGCGGGTCGGGCCCACCCGTGGCGCGCCCATCGGTGAGCACCACGACCAGGCTGCGCCGCGCCCGGTCGCGCGCCTTCTCGCGCACCACCACATCGCGGGCGGCCAATAAGCCTTGCGCCAGTGGAGTTTTCCCGCCGGTGTCGAACCGGGCCAGCCGTCGGCTCGCGATGTGCACCGACGACGTCGGCGGCAACAACAGCTGCGCAGCCTGCTGCCGGAACGTGATCACCGCCACCTTGTCCCGGCGCTGGTATGCGTCCCGCAACAGCGACAGCGTCGCACCGCTGACCGCTGACATCCGATCCCGGGCGGCCATCGACCCGGAGGCGTCGACGACGAAGATGACCAGATTGCCTTCGCGCCCTTCCCTGATCGCCCGACGCACGTCGTCCGCTTCAGGACGCGGCCTGCCGGGGCGGCGCTGGCGACCGGCGGCGGCCAGCAGCGTCCCGAACACGTGCACGCCGTGGCCCGCCTGCCAGTCTTCGGTCGCGGCAATCGCCTTACCCGTGCGATTGCGGGCACGCGACCGGCGTCCCGGCGCCCCTTCGCCGACGCCGGGCACCACGATCGCCCGTGTTCGAAACACCGGCGACGGCGCTGCGCTCGGCCGGGGAGCAGAGCTCGAATTACGTTGCGGGACCGATGTTTCAGGTTCAGACATCGATTCGCCACCACTCGGCGGATCGGGATCCGGCTCTGGCTCGTCGGCGGATTCCCCCGCCTGAGCCATCGCCTCGTCGAGCAGGTCCGGGTCCAGTCCGGGGTCGTCGAACGGGTCACGCCGACGTCGGTGCGGCAATGCGAGTTCCGCGGCCACCCGGATGTCCTCTTCCGCTACCTCATCTGCGCCACGCCACGCGGCATGCGCGACAGCGGTGCGCGCCACCACCAGATCGGCCCGCATCCCGTCGACGTCGAAGGCCGCGCACAGCGCGGCGATGCGTCGCAATTCGTTGTCCGGCAACAGAACAGAGTTGACACGTGCGCGCGCGGCAGCGACACGGCGCGCCAGCTCGGCGTCCACCTCGGCATATCGAGCGGCGAACCCGGACGGATCGGCTTCAAACGCCATCCGCTGCCGGATCACGTCGGCGCGGACGTCGACGTTGCGGGAGGCCTGCACGTCGACGGTCAGCCCGAACCGGTCGAGAAGCTGCGGCCGCAGTTCGCCCTCTTCGGGATTCATCGTGCCGATAAGCACGAATCGCGCCTCGTAACTGTGCGAGACGCCGTCGCGCTCGACGTGCACACGGCCCATCGCGGCGGCGTCCAGGATCACGTCGACGAGGTGATCGTGCAGCAGATTGACCTCGTCGACGTACAACACGCCGTCGTGTGCGCGGGCCAGCAGGCCCGGCGAGAATGCATGCTCGCCGTCGCGCAGCACCTTCTGCAGGTCCAGCGACCCGACCACCCGATCCTCGGTCGCACCGATAGGCAGTTCGACAAGCGACGCGCCGGCCAACACCTGCGCCAGCGCCCGTACGGCGGTTGACTTCGCGGTGCCCTTCTCTCCGCGGATCAGCACGCCGCCGATCTCGGGCCGCACCGCGCACAAGAGCAACGCCAGCCGCAACCGGTCGTGTCCGACGATCGCGCTGAACGGATAGGCCGCCGTCACGGCTTCACCATCGGCACGTGCGGGATGCCATCGTCGAGGAACTCCTCGCCATCGCGAACGAATCCGTGCCCGGTGTACATCTCCGCCAAATACGTCTGTGCGTTGATGCGGCACGGATAGTCGCCGACCTCGGCCAGCGCGGCCTGCAGCAGCCGGTTGGTATGCCCGTGGCCGCGGGCGCTGCGCTTGGTGCAGACCCGACCGATGCGGAACCCCTTGTGCCCGCCCGGATGTTCCTCCAGCAGCCGCAGCGTCGAGATGACTTCACCGTCGGGGCCTTCCAACCAG
>DASRJA010000676.1:0-2682 GCA_035649695.1 Mycobacterium sp.
TTCGCGACCGCACTCATGAACAAGGACATCGGCCTGGCCATGGATGCGGTCAGGTCGACCGGTTCGTCGGCGCCGCTGGGCAGCCACGCCGCCGAGATCTACGCCAAGTTCGCCGCCGATCACGCCGACAAGGACTTCAGCGCGGTCATCGAGATGATCCGCAAGGGTTAGAACGGTGCGGGCGCTTCGTTGCGCGCGCGTTCGGCCTTGATCCGTGCGGCGTATTCGGCAGCGCGGGTACGTCGTCGTCTGGGCATCATCAGGCCGCGGTCGCCGGTGTTCGGCACCACGATCGACGGGGGGGAAGGTCGGCGGTCGTGGTGTCCCAGGTCTCGAAAAACAGCCGGCTACCCGGTTTGGTGATGTACTTCCTGCCGCTGGGCGAGATCCAAATGACCGTGCCATCAGGCAACTGAATGTCGTGCCATCCGCCGAATGTCTTCATCAAATGGTTAGTTCGACACAGACACTTCAGGTTTGACGCGTGGGTCGGCCCGACCGGATAGGGGATGGTGTGGTCGATGTCGCAACGATCGGCCGGCACGTCGCAGCCCGGCGCGCGGCAGTAGAGATCTCGCATTCGCACGAACTCGGCCAACTCTGCCGACGGTCGATAATGCGGTTCCGGCTCTTCGCTGGGCATGGTGATCGGACGGACCTTGGCGCCGCCGCGAATCAGCTGCGACAGCAACGGTGTCGGCACGACGCCCTCTCCGACGATCAGCGCTGCGGGCGGTGCGACCGTAGCCGCCTCGGACGTCTGTTCCTGTGATGCGTCATTGCCTGCAGTTGCCGCGTTGACCGCTGATTGTTCGGCAAGCACCCGGATCACCACGTTAGAGGAACTCGGTGCATCGCCTGCGGGGCAAGTTTCCGAACCGCATTGGCACGCGAGACGGGAATTGCCTGCTGCAATAGCGCCCACCGCGTCCGAGCGGCGCTCGCCGATGGTGCGGGGATCGTCGTCACAGACGCTCTGCACCATCTGTGCGACACGACGCTTCAGCACCGCCGCGTCGGTAGCCAATAGCCGACCCCACACCGATGTGGTTTCGGCGGGATCATCGAGATCACCGATCGAGAAGTCCCTAGTACGCGTGGATGATTCAGAGCGGCGCACCGCCGCGGGGTCGTATCGCAGGATCCACGCGTCGATCGCCTGATCGAGCCGGTCCTCCGAGAGCGGACCCCATCTGGTCGCTCCCTCCGCAAGGGCGGCGTCGATGAGAGCAAGCGCGTCGGCGTCTTCCACGAGTTGTGTGCGCCACGTGATCGCGGAGACCACCCGCGAGCTGAGCATGCCCTGCATATACAGCGCCGCAACGCGGGGAAGATGGTCACGCAGCGCGACCGCGATCCGCATCTGCGCCGAGGCCCGGCGATGTCCCACCGTCATGGCCGCCGCCACTTCGGCGGCCGCTGAAGCCCAGCCGTCGAACGCCCAGTTCGCGCGCTCGTCATCGTCAACGACTCGGCGCCGGGCGACCTCAGCGATGGCAGCCAGCCGACGAGCCCCGGCAGCAGCTTCTGCTCGCGTGGCCTCCTCGATGGCGGCGACGACCGTCGCATCATCCGCCGTCGAGAACTCCGAGTCGAACACACTTGCGATTATGCCAATGGCCGCCGACCGCCGAGAAAGTTATCCACAGTCACGGATTAGTCCACAGATGCAGTCCCTCAACACGTTTGGGCTTGACAACGGGTCTGGTCGTGGCGGCCCGGAATAAATCGCGGCGAGCATTGCTTGTCGGGTGAATGACCTTTCCCGTACGCGTTGCCGTTCAAATTCAGCCCGCCGACACCCCTGACTACGCTACCTGGCGGCAGGCTGTCCTGCATGCCGAGGAGATCGGGGTGGACGTCATCTTCGGCTATGACCACTTCCATGCGCCGTTCATCGAGTCGATCGCCGACGCGAAGCCGGTGCTGGCCGAGGTGCAGCCCGACGTGAACAACTTCGAGGGTTGGACCGCGCTGGCATCCTGGGGCGAGATCACCACACGCGCCGAACTTGGCCTGCTGGTGGCGGGGATCGGCTACCGCAATCCCGATCTACTCGCGGACATGGCGCGCACCGTCGACCACATCAGCGGCGGCCGGGCCATCCTCGGCGTCGGCGCTGGCTGGTACGAGAAGGATTACACCACTTACGGTTTCGACTATGGAACGATCAAATCGCGGGCGGATCATTTCGATGAGGGGTTGCTGCGCATCGAGCGCCGGTTCGACCTGTTGCAGCCGGCACCGCTGCGCAAGATACCGATCCTGATCGGTGGATCCGGCCCCAAGCGCACCTTGCCCGCCGTCGCACGCCATGCCGACATCTGGCACACCTTCCTGCCCATCGACTCCTACCGCGAGGCCAGTGCCCGCGTCGCCGAATTGGCCGCCGGATTCGGGCGCGCCGACAGCGATATCGAGCGCTCGACGCTGTGGACGGATCCGCAGTCGGCGGACGCCTACCTGGCCGCCGGCGCCACGTTGTTCCATACCGAGGTCCGCGCGTCGGAGGGCAAATACGACCTCAGCACGGTGGAGAAGCTGGTCGACTGGCGCGACACGAAGCGCTGAGCGCCCGCTTCAGCGTTGCTCGCGAACCCCTAGCACGTCGCGGAACAGCGCCTGCCGAAGCGCCAGTTCCCGTGGATCACTGAACGGGTAGAGACCCATCCGGTTCATCAC
>DASRJA010000677.1:0-14929 GCA_035649695.1 Mycobacterium sp.
GGCCGTCCACCAGGTTGCCGTACAGGTCGCACACCGCCATGTCGTCGGGCGTGAGGGCGTCGTAGTCCATGCCGGACGGCTTGATCACCATCAGGTCGTGACCGGACACCCGCGCCGAGACGTTGCCGGCGGTCCAGATCACCAACTGATACTTCGTCAACTGTGCGTGCAGATCGCAAACCTCGCGGCGCAGTTCGGCGACGACAGCGCTGATTTCGGATGTGACGGTCATCGGGACGCTCCAGCTGTTGCGGGGGTGGATATCTCGCGCAGCGTGCGCATCATTGCGTTGCCGCGGCCGAACCAGTCGTGCAGCTTGACGTATTCGGCATACAGCCGGTCGTAGCGCGCGACGTTGTCAACGATGGGGAGGTAAGCGTTGCGGGTACGGCCGCCCATCTGCTTTGCAGCGGCAGGCACGTCCTGGTATGCGCCGGCGGCCGCGGCGGCGTGAATCGCAGCGCCCAGCGCGGGCGCCTGTGCCGAATTGACGGTCGACAACGGCAATCCCACGACGTCGGCGTAGATCTGCATCAGCAGGCGGTTCTTGAGGAGGCCGCCACCGACAACGACCTCGGTCACCGGCACACCGTTGTTCACGAAGGTCTCGACGATCATCCTCGTCCCGTAGGCCGTCGCCTCCAGCAGCGCCCGGTACAGATCGGCACACGTGGTGGCCAGGGTCTGCCCGACGATCACCCCCGACAGCTGGTGATCGACCAGCACCGAACGATTGCCGCTGTGCCAGTCCAGGGCGACCAATCCATGCTGGCCGACGCGCTGTGCCGCGGCCTGCTCGGTCAGTAGGTCGTGGACGGACACGTTGCGATCCCGGGCCTGCTCGTGGATGGACCCGGGGACACAGTTGTCGACGAACCACGCGAAAATGTCGCCGACTCCGGACTGACCCGCCTCATACCCCCAATACCCGGCGACGATGCCACCGTCGACGACGCCGCACATCCCCGGAACGTCTTGGAGGACATCCGAATTCATGACGTGACAGGTGGATGTGCCCATGATGGCCAGCAGTTGGCCGGGTTCGAGGGAATTGGCCGCGGCCGAAGTGACATGCGCGTCGACGTTGCCGACGGCGACGGGCAGCCCGGCGGGCAGGCCCATCCACTGGGCGGCTTGTTCGGTCAGCACTCCGGCGGCATCGCCGAGTGCTCCGATCGGATGGTCGAGCTTGGCGTCGACGAAATCGGCGAACTTGGGATGGAGCGCGGTCAGGAAGTCCCGGGTGGGGTAGCGCCCGTCCTGGCGGATGCCCTTATAGCCGGCGCTGCACGCGTTGCGCACGTAAGACCCGCACAGCTGCCAGACGATCCAGTCGGCGGCCTCGACCCAGCGGTCGATGGCGTCGTAGACCTCGGGATCCTCCTCGAGGATCTGCAGCGCCTTCGCGAACTCCCACTCGCTGGATATGAATCCGCCGTATCGCTTGAGCCACGGCTCATTCCGTTCGGCGGCGAGGGCGTTGATCCGATCGGCCTGTGGCTGTGGAGAGTGATGCTTCCACAGCTTGGCGTATGCATGCGGGCGGTCGGCGAAGGCCGCCGTCTCGCACAACGGTGTGCCGTCGGCGAGCACCGGGATCATGGTGCAGGCGGTGAAATCGGTGCCAATGCCGATCACGTCGGGCGGGTCGATGCCGGCTCGGCTGATCGCCTCTGGTACAGCAATTTTCAGTACACGTCGGTAATCCTCGGGCACCTGCAGCGCCCATTGGGCGGGCAGGCGCACGCCACCAACCGGCAGCGACTGAGTCAATACGCCGTGTTCGTAAATGTGCTCGGCGCTGGCCAGTTCCTCTCCGTCATCTACTCGAACGACGCCGGCGCGTCCGGAGAGAGTGCCGAAATCGATTCCGATCGTGTACTTCTGGCGGTGCATCAAGATCCTCACTTGGTCCTGGTATGCGGGCGAGTGCTATCGCGAACGACGAGTTCCGGAGCGAGCAGCGGAGTGGCCGGCGACACCCCGTCGAGGACGGCGGTGAGAAGTTCGATCGCGCGTTGGCCGACCGCGTGGAAGTCCTGTCGCACCGTGCTCAGCGCGGGATTGAGGTAGGCGGCCTCGGGAACGTCGTCGAACCCGATCAGGCTGACGTCGTCGGGCACAGCGATACCGCCCTGTGCGAACGCGTGCAGGATGCCGATCGCCATCTGGTCGTTGGCAACGAAGACGGCCGTGAAGTCGTTGCGCTTGACCAATTCTCGGCCGATCGCATAACCGCGAGCCGGGCTCCAGTCACCTTCCAGGTCGGCCCGCACCGGCAGCCGGGCGGCGCGCATGACCTCGACGTAGCCGGCCCGGCGGGCACGGGCCTCGGTCCAGGTCAACGGGCCGCTGACATGGACGATATCGCGGTGACCGAGGTCGATGAGATGCTGTGTCGCCAGCCGTGCGCCTTCCATTTGGTCGACACCGACGCTCAGTCCGCGCCCCGACAGCTCACCCTCGACGACGATCAACGGGATGGTGGTGGCCTCCGACCGCACCACGGCGAGCGCCTCCTGTTGGGTGACGATCATGACGATCGCCTCCACCGACTGGCGGCTGAGATAGTTCAGCGCTCCGCGCAACTCGTCGTGGGTGACCGCGGCCAGCGTCACCAGGCTGGAGAAGTAGCCCGCGGCGCGCGCTGCGTCCTGAATCGAGAACTGAATGCTGGCCGGCCCGTAAAGCGCGGTGTTGCTGCCGATGATCCCGATGATCTTGGATCTTCTGGTGACCAACGCGCGCGCGGCCGTATTCGGGTGATATCCGAGATCGGCGATCGCGCGCTCCACCCGTTCCCGCGTGCTGGGCCGGATGCTCGCCGAGCCGTTGATGACCCGCGACACCGTCTGATGCGAGACGCCTGCGAGTCGGGCGACGTCGGCCATCACGGGTCGGCGCGGAATGGGTTCTGCCGTCATCGGGTGTTCCTGACCAGGACGCGCTGTACGAGGACGAAGACCAGCAGCAGGATGCCCGTCATGATCCGGGTCCAGTACGAATCGAGATTCTCGGCGGTGACGAACACCTGGATGATGCCGAGGACGAGCACTCCGATCAGCGACCCCAGCACGAAACCGACTCCGCCGGAGAGCAACACACCGCCGATCACCGCCGCTGCGATCGCGTCGAGCTCGAGGCCGACGCCGTTGAGACTGTAGCCGGACAGCTTCTGCACGCCGAGCAACAACCCGGCCAACGCGGCGCAGAAACCGCTGATCACATACACCGAGATCTGGGTACGCGTGACGGCCAGCCCCATCAACTGGGCCGACTGCCGGCTGCCGCCGACCGCGTATACGGTTCGCCCGAACCGGGTTTCGTGCAACACAAAGACCGCGGCTACCACGACGATCAGTGCGATGACCACCGTCCAGCGGATGAACTTGTCCTCATACAGGTACACGTAGTTCAGCCCGAGCGCCCGCAACACCGGATCCTTGATCGGCAGGCTGTTGACGCTGATGACGTAACACAGCCCGCGCGCGAGGAACATGCCGGCGAGCGTCACGATGAATGGCTGCAGCTCGAAGAACTCGATCACGGTGCCCATCAGCAAGCCGAGCAGTGGACCGACAATTAGCACGGTCGCGATCGCGATCGGTGCGGGCCAACCAGATTGAAGCGTCTTCGCAAGGATCACCGTGGACAGTGCGACGACCGAGCCGACGCTCAGATCGATCCCGCCGGTGAGGATCACGAACGTCATCCCGACGGCCAGCACGATCAGGTGAGCGTTGTCGACGAGCAGGTTCAAGAACACCTGGGCGGGGCTGGCGAAGTCGTAGCGCACGATGACGGTGGTGAACAACGCCACGAAGAGGATCACGGAGGCAATGGGGGAGAGATAGCGTCCGCGTATGCGCTCGGCCACCGCCGGGGCGATCGGGTGGCGACGCAGGGTTGGGGTGCTCACGATGCCGCCACCTTGTCCGCTCGCTGTGCCGGTTCGGCGACTTCGGGTTCCGGGACTGCGGGCTGCAGCGCGGCGCGTCGCCGTCGTCGAAGCAGTCGGCGGAACCGCGGTGCTTGCAGCAGGCAGACCGCGATCACTACTACCGCCTTGAAGACCAGCGTCGTCTCCGGAGTGATGCCCGCGGTGTAGACGGTTGTCGTCAGGGTTTGAATGATCAACGCGCCCAGGATCGTCCCCGTCAGGCTGAAGCGGCCGCCGAGCAGGGACGTGCCCCCGATCACCACCGCGAGGATGGCGTCCATCTCGATCCACAGTCCCGCGTTGTTTGCGTCTGCGGCAGAGATGTTGGAGGCGATCATCAACCCCGCGATGCCGGCGCACAGCGCGCTGAACACGTACACGGCGAATACGATCGTGCGGTACCGCACGCCGGCCAGCCGGCTGGCGGCGGGATTGACCCCGACGGACTCCAGCAGCATGCCAAGTGCGCTGCGCCGAGTGATCAGTCCGACAACGGCGAATACTGTCAGGCTCGTCAAGATCGCCACCGGTAGACCGAGGGCGTAGCCCGCGCCGAGGACCTTGAATGGCTCGCTGGTTACGGTGACGATCTGGCCTTCCGTAATCAGCAGCGCGATGCCGCGACCGGCCGTCATCAGCACAAGGGTGGCGATAATCGGCTGAATCCCGAAGATGGACACCAGCATTCCGTTCCACAGGCCCAGAACAACGGCGACGCCCAGCGCAATCGACATAGCGGTGACGATGGTGGCCACGCTGCCCGGGTCTGCCGCGGAGGCAATGTGCGCGCATGCGAGCGCCCCGGAGATCGCCACCACCGCACCGACCGACAGGTCGATGCCTCGAGAGGCGATGACGAGAGTCATTCCGAGCGCGACGAGCATGGTCGGTGCGCCGTTGCGCAGGATGTCGATGAGGCTGCCGTAGAGGTGGCCGTCTTCGATCCGAACGGTCAAGAACGCGGGAGTGAGTACGACGTTGAGGCCCAGCAACGCAATCAGTGCCAAGGTCGGCCACAGCAGCGGCGAGGCGGTCAGGCGACGCATCATCAATGGCTCCCGCTGGCGATGAGCCGGGTGAGCTCCGAAACCGCGCAGCCGCCGTCGATCTGGGCGATGTTGTGTCCGTCGCGCATTACGGCGACGCGATCACTGATCCGAGCCACCTCATCGAGTTCGGCCGAGATGAACAGCACTGCCATGCCGTCGGTGGCCAGATCGGTCACCAGTTTCTGAATCTGCGCCTTGGCGCCGATGTCGATGCCGCGAGTGGGCTCGTCGAGGATGAGCAGTGTCGGCCGGGTGATCAGCCAGCGGGCCAGCAGCACTTTCTGCTGATTTCCGCCGCTGAGGTTCTTGATGAGCACATCGGGGTCGCGGGGACGGACGTCGAGCGCTTCCATATAGCGATGCACGAGTTCGCTTTTGGCCTTCGCCGACAAAGGTCGGGCGAAGCCCCGGCGTGCCTGCAACGCCAACACCAGGTTGTCGCGAACGCTGAGTTCGCCGACGATGCCCTCACCCTTTCGGTTCTCCGAGGTGAACGCGAACTTGTGAGCGATTGCAGCGCGCGGTGAGCGCAATCGGGCCGGTTTGCCGTCGACGGCGATCTGCCCGCTCGTTGCCTTGTCCGCGCCGAACAGCAAGCGGGCGAACTCAGTTCGGCCCGAACCAAGCAGCCCGGCCAGGCCGACCACCTCGCCGGGGAAGATGTCGAGGGTTATCGGATCGACCCGCGGCCTGCGGCAGACATCCACGGCGCGCACGATTGGCGGGACGGTGTCGTCGCGGTGTGCGCCCGGCTCGGCGTCGGCGATCTCCTCGAGTACATCCAGCTCCCGGCCCAACATTGCTGCGATCAGCGCATGGCGATCCAGGTCAGCGGTGAGGTATTCACCGACCCTGCGACCGTTGCGCAGCACCGTCATTCGGTCCGAGATCTCATACACCTGATCAAGGAAGTGCGAAACGAACAGGACCGCCGTCCCGCCGTCGCGAAGCTGCCGAATCACCCGGAAGAGTTCGGCAACTTCCTCTGCGTCCAGACTCGACGTCGGTTCATCGAGAATCAGCACACGCGCCGAAACGGCGGTGGCGCGCGCGATGGCAACGAGTTGCTGAATGGCGATCGGATGGGCGCCGAGCGTTGAGCGCGGGTCGATGTCGAGTTCCAGCTGCGACAGCAGTTCGTGGGCGCGACGGTTCAGCGCACGATGGTCGATTCGGCCGAGCCTGCGCGGCTCGCGCCCCAGCAGGATGTTCTCTGCGACGGTGAGATTCGTGCACAGATTGACTTCCTGATAGACGGTGCTGATCCCGGCGTCCTGCGCCTGCCGTGGCCCGGTGAAACGGCTTGGCACGCCCGCCACCGTGATGGTGCCCGTGTCGATGTCATACACGCCGGTGAGCGCCTTGATCAGAGTCGATTTACCGGCACCGTTCTCACCCATGAGGGCATGCACTTCGCCGGGCAGCAGCCGGAACGAGACACCGTCCAGCGCCTTGACTCCAGGAAAGCTGATGCTGATGTCGCACATCTCAACCACCGGAGCCTGCGGCTCTGCGGTGGATGTCGGTGCCATTGCCTACTCGCTTTCCGGTGGTGGAACTTGGCGCCGCCCCGGGTTTTGGGGTTGGGCCACTCCGGGGCGGCGCCAAGGGTCTTCAGAGGTGTTGTCAGTACTTACGGTCCGGCAGCGCAGCGACGGCTTGCTGCTGGTCGAACGTCTTGTCGGGCACCACAACTCGCGGAGCCACCGTTTCGCCTGCCACTACCTTCTTGGCCAGGTCCATCAGTTGCGGGCCAAGCAGCGGATTGCACTCAACGACGAAGTTGAACTTGCCGTCGGCCAGGGCCTGCATGCCGTCGTGGGTGGCGTCGACCGCGACGATCTTGACGTCTTGCCCTGGTTTGAGCCCGGCCGCCTCGATGGCTTCGATCGCGCCAAGGCCCATGTCGTCGTTCTGGGCGAACACGACATCGATCTTCGGGTTGGCCTTGAGAAAGGCCTCCATCACCTGCTTGCCGCCGGACCGGGTGAAATCGCCTGTCTGCGAGGCGATTACCTTCAGGTTGGGGTTGGCCGCGATGGCCTCCGAAAAGCCCTTGCTCCTGTCGATGGCGGGGTCGGCGCCGGTGGTGCCTTCGAGTTCGACGATATTGACCGGCCCTGGCGCCGTCGCATATTGCTTCACGACCCAGTCGCCGGCGCTGCGGCCTTCCGCGACGAAGTCGGCGCCGACGAAGGTCTTGTAGACGTCGGTCTCCTGAGTATCGACCGCGCGGTCCGTGAGAATCACCGGAATGCCGGCGTTCTTGGCCTCGAGCAGCACTGCGTCCCAGCCTGTCCGCACCACCGGGCTGAAGGCGATGACATCGACGTGTTGCTGGATGAACGAACGGATCGCCGAAATCTGGTTCTCCTGTTTCCCATTGGCGTCGGAGAACTTCAGGTCGATGCCGGCGGCCGCCGCGGACTCCTGAATGTTCTTTGTGTTGGCTGTGCGCCAGCCGCTCTCCGCGCCGACTTGAGAAAAGCCCATGGTGATCTGCCCGTCCTTTGATCCGCCACCGCCACCGGGGGCGGGTCCGCTGCCGCAGCCCACCATCGCCAGGGCGATCAGCGCTCCCAGCGACGTTGCAAGGATTTTCTTCACCGCGACTCCTCATTTGTCGGTTGTCGAAATCGGTCGCTGCGGGCCAGGTCGGCATGGGTTCGTACCGCACCTGCGGGTGTGACCGGCGTTACAAAGCCAGGATGTTAGCGTTAACAAACCGCGGGTGTCAACGGTCTGCGCCAACCACCGCCGCCGCTAGGCCGTCAGCTGTTCGCGAGCTGCGCGCCTGACAACTCCGCACGTCAGAGGCCAGATCTCAACCGGTTGTTGACAAGCCAGTGGCGTGGCTCACATACTAACGCTCCGAGATGTTAACGCTCACATTCTCGATCGGCTGCGTCCCGACGAAGCCGTGTCCACTCAGGAGGATTTTCGTGAGGAAATTGATCTGGCTCGCCGCCCTATTGGCGATGCTGACCACGCTGGCTCTCTCGGGCTGTGGCCGGTCCACCGACACCGCCGCGGGCGGCAACGGAGACAAGGGCACCATCGGTATCGCGATGCCAACCAAATCGTCAGAACGCTGGGTCGCCGACGGCAAGAACATGGTGGACCAGTTCCAGTCGTTGGGTTACATGACTGATCTGCAGTACGGCGACGACGTCGTCCAGAACCAGGTGTCGCAGATCGAGAACATGATCACGAAGGGCGTGAAGCTTCTCGTCGTCGCGCCGATCGACGGTTCGTCACTGACCACAACGCTGCAACATGCGGCGGACGCGAAGATCCCGGTGATCAGCTACGACCGACTGATCAAGGGCACACCGAACGTCGACTACTACGCGACGTTCGACAACTTCAAAGTTGGTGTGCTGCAGGGCAGCTACATCGCCGACAAGCTCGGTCTCGCCCAAGGCAAAGGCCCGTTCAATATCGAATTGTTCGCCGGTTCTCCCGACGACAACAACGCAACATACTTCTTCGACGGCGCCATGAGCGTGCTCAAGCCGTACATCGACAGCGGCAAGCTCGTCGTCAAGAGCGGCCAGACCTCTTTCGATCAGATCGCCACACTGCGCTGGGATGCCGGATTGGCCCAGTCGAGAATGGATAACCTCCTCAGTCAGGCCTACACGACGGCCAGGGTCGACGCGGTGCTGTCGCCCTACGACGGGATCTCCCGTGGCGTCTTGTCGGCGCTGAAGAGTGCGGGCTACGGGAACGCGGCAAAACCGCTGCCCATCGTGACCGGTCAGGACGCGGAGTTGGCGTCGGTGAAATCGATCGTCGCAGGTGAGCAAACCCAGACGGTCTTCAAGGACACCCGTGAGCTGGCGAAGGCCGCTGTGCAGGAAGCCAGCGCGGTCCTCACCGGCGGGAAGCCGGAGGTCAACGACACCAATACATACGACAACGGCATCAAGGTGGTGCCCTCGTATCTGCTCCAACCAGTCAGCGTTGACAAGTCGAACTACCAGTCGGTGCTGATCGGTTCGGGTTACTACACCGAAGCCCAGGTTCAGTGACCTCAACGCTTCTTGAGATGCGGGGCATCACCAAGGAGTTCCCCGGTGTCACCGCACTCTCCGAGGTGGATCTGACGGTGAAAGCCGGTGCCATCCATGCGATCTGCGGCGAGAACGGCGCGGGCAAGTCGACGTTGATGAAGGTCCTCAGCGGTGTGTATCCGCACGGGGACTACAGCGGCGACATTCTGTTCGACGGACACGCATGCGAGTTCAAGGACATCCGGGCCAGCGAGCGCGCCGGTATCGCGATCATCCACCAGGAGCTCGCGCTGGTGCCCTACTTGTCGATTGCCGAAAACGTGTTCCTGGGCAACGAACAAAGTCGTTTCGGCGTGATCGGTTGGGACCAAACGCTTATCGAGGCGCAGGCGCTGCTCGACCGGGTGGGCCTACGGGAGAGTCCGCAAACCCGGGTCGCTGACATCGGAGTAGGTAAACAACAGCTTGTCGAGATCGCCAAGGCGCTGTCGAAGAAGGTACGTCTGCTGATCCTCGACGAACCGACTGCGGCGCTGAACGATTCCGACAGCCGCCATCTGCTCGATCTCATCGTGGATCTGCGCGAGCATGGGATCACCTCGATCATCATCTCGCACAAGCTAAACGAGGTGATGCACGTCGCGGACACCATCACCATCCTGCGCGACGGACGCACGATCGAGACGATCGCCGTCAACGATGACCTCGCCGAGGATCGCATCGTCCGCGGAATGGTCGGCCGCGATCTCACCCATCGTTTTCCGCCCCGTGCGGACCGCGAGATTGGCGACATCGCCTTCTCGGTATCCAACTGGACCGTCCTTCACCCAATCGATCAGCATCGCAAGGTTGTCGACGACGTCTCGCTCAACGTGCGCGCCGGCGAGATCGTGGGCATCGCGGGTCTGATGGGCGCAGGCCGAACCGAACTCGCCATGAGCGTGTTCGGCCGCACGTACGGAAAGTATGTGAGCGGCAAGGTGTTCAAGGGCGACCGGGAGATCAGTACCCGCACCGTCTCGGATGCGATCCGGAACGGGGTCGCTTACGCCACCGAGGATCGTAAGCACCTGGGCCTGAACCTGATGGACAGCATCGCCCAGAGCATCACGTTGCCGTCGTTGCGGAAGATCAGCAGGCGGGGGGTGGTCAATCAGCATGAGGAAGCCGGTGTAGGTGAGCGGTTCCGCGCTTCGATGCGGATCAAGGCATCATCCGTGTCGGCCGTTACGGGCAAGCTGTCCGGTGGCAACCAACAGAAGGTCGTGTTGAGCAAGTGGCTGTTCACCGATCCCGATGTGCTCATTCTTGACGAGCCGACCCGCGGCATCGACGTTGGCGCCAAGTACGAGATCTACACGATCATCAACGAACTCGCCGCACGAGGTAAGGCTGTGCTGGTCATCTCATCGGAACTGCCTGAGCTGCTTGGTATTTGCGATCGCATATACACACTCAGTCAGGGCCGGCTGACCGGCGAAGTGGCACAAGCCGATGCGACTCAGGAGACCCTCATGCGCCACATGATGAAAGGACGGGCCTAGGTGACCACCACCGTCGAGCAATCGTCTCAGAAGCCCGAGGCAGGGCAACAGCCCGGTGAGGCATCACCAACACCACCGGGCCTGCGTGAGCGGGTGTCGTCATTCCTCATGTCGCACGTGCGCCAGTCCGGCATGGTGGTGGCGCTGGCGGCAATCGTGTTGCTGTTCCAGGTCTGGACCGGCGGCATTCTGCTCAAGCCGCTGAATGTCACCAACATCGTCCAGCAGAACGGCTACATCCTCGTCCTGGCGATCGGCATGGTCGTCGTGATCATCTCGGGCCACATCGACCTATCCGTCGGATCGATCGCAGGCTTCATCGGGGCGATGTCCGGCGTCCTGATGGTGCGCAACGACATGCCGTGGCTTCTGGCCGTCGGGCTGTGCGTGGGGATCGGCGCGCTCATCGGTGCCTGGCAGGGATTTTGGATCGCCTACGTCGGGATACCGTCGTTCATTGTCACCCTCGGCGGAATGCTCGTCTTCCGCGGCGCCACCCAGTATCTGCTCGAGGGACAATCCATCGCCCCGATGCCGCACGGCCTGGAACAAGTCAGCAGTGGTTTCCTGCCGGAGATGGGAACCAACGCCGTCTACCACTGGCCAACGGTCATCCTGGGTGCCGTCATCATGGTGGCCGCGGTGGTGGTGCAGATCCGTCGCAGGCGCTCCCAACTTCGGTACGGCCAAGAGGTCTCGGCCACACCGCTATTCGTGGCGAAATGCGCGGCGATCGTCGCCGCGCTCGCGGTGTTCACGCTATTGCTGGCCAGTTACCGGGGAGTGCCGATCGTCGGGATCATCCTTGTGGTGCTGACTCTGATCTACGCGTTCGTCATGCGCAACACGGTGCTCGGACGTCAGGTGTACGCCGTCGGCGGAAACTCCGCAGCAGCACGCCTTTCCGGGATCCGCAACCAACGTGTCACCTTGCTGGTCTTCGTCAACATGGGCGTCCTCGCCGCTATCGCAGGACTGCTGTTTGCGGCGCGACTGAACTCCGCCACGCCGCAGGCGGGCATCAACTTCGAACTCGAGGCCATCGCCGCGGCGTTCATCGGCGGCGCGTCGTCCAGCGGCGGTGTCGGCACTGTATTCGGTGCGATCGTCGGCGGATTGGTGCTCGGGGTATTGAACAACGGCATGTCGATCATGGGCATCGGTAGCGACGTCCAGCAGGTCATCAAGGGACTCGTCTTGCTCGCCGCAGTTGGATTCGACGTCTACAACAAGCGTAAGGGCGGACGCTAGGCCGACTGCCGTTGGGTGCTCTGCCGTATGACAAGTTGGGCGGGCACTAGAGTCGGCTGATCGTCGATAGGCCCGCTGTCGCTGTCTTCGATTCGGGCGATGAGCATTTCGACACTGCTGCGGCCGACCGTTGCGAAGTCCTGGCGGACGGTGGTCAGCGGCGGCGAGTAGAACTCGGCTTCTGGAACATCGTCGAAGCCGGCCACCAGTACGTCTTCGGGTACGGCGCGACCGGCTTCGGCAAATGCGCGCAACAGGCCGAGCGCCATCTGATCGTTGGCGACGAAGACTGCCTCGACGTCGGCGCGTCCTGCGAGTGCGATTCCGGCTTGATATCCCGATGCAGCGGACCAATTGCCGTGCAGCGGTTCGGGAATGGTCCGCCCGGCGGCGGCCAGCTCCTGGCGCCACCCGGCCAGGCGGGCGTCGGTTTCCGTCCAGCCTTCGGCACCGGTCACGTGCCACACTGTCGACGCGCCTTGCTCGAGCAGGTGCCGGGTAACCTGTCGCGCCCCGTCGAATTGGTCCACGCTGACCATAGGCAGTCCCAGTCCGCCGGTGCCGTCGACGGCCACGACGGGCATCTCGCCGCGGAGCCGGGACAGGGCGTGGCGCGTTTCGGAAAGCGGCGCGATCACCACCACACCCTCGACCGACTGTTCGGCCAGCCGGTTCAGCGCCCTGGGCAACGTGGTGGAGTCGATGGTCGATTCACTGGCCACGCTGACGAAATAGCCGGCGCTGCGGGCGGCGTGCTCGATGGCGTAGACCATGCTCGCTGGTCCGTACAGAGTGCTGTCAAAGCAGATGACACCCAACGTCTTTGACCGATGAGTCGCGAGGGCGCGCGCCGCGAGATTGCGGTGATAGCCCAATTCGTCGATGGCGGCGTTGACCCGGCTGCGGGTGGACTCCTTCACCGAGGCCGAGTCGTTGAGCACGCGTGACACGGTCTGGTGGGAAACCCCAGCCGCTTTCGCGACGTCGAACATGTTGGCCGGTCGGCGCTCGACCCTTTCCCCCATCGGAGTGACCTCCTCTTGTGCTCGCATAGTAGTCCGGATGTGAGCGCTCACGCGGCTTTGACGGACCGAATGTTAGCGCTAACATTTGGGCATGCAGGAAGTGATGACCGTCGCGCGACTCCACGGCGTGCGTGACATCCGGACGCACACCGAGTCAGTTCCGGCCGCGGCCGCAGGAGAGGAACTGGTCCGCGTCACCGCCGTCGGCCTGTGCGGATCCGACTTGCACTGGTTCACCGAAGCCGGCATCGGCGACGCCCGGCTCGTCCGGCCGGTGGTGCCCGGACATGAATTCGCCGGAGTTATCGAGGGCGGCCCGCGTCACGGCCAGCACGTGGCGGTGGATCCGGCATTGCCGTGCCGGCGCTGCGAAATGTGTCTCGGCGGCTATCGCAACCTCTGCCCCGATGTTGTCTTCGCCGGTCACGGCGGCCAGGATGGCGGACTGCAGCAATACCTGGTCTGGCCCTCATGGGCGCTTCATCCACTGCCCGACGGACTGAGCGGGGTCGACGGTGCGATGCTCGAGCCGCTCGGTGTCGCGCTGCACGCTCTGGACTTGGGCCACTTGCGAATTGGATCGACCGTCGCCGTCGTCGGCGCCGGGCCGATCGGCCTTCTGTTGATGCAGGCAGCGAAGGGGGCCGGGGCCGTCCGCGTCGTCGTGGTCGAACCGCTTGCGCACCGCCGAGACGCCGCAGTGCGGCTTGGCGCCGACGCCGTGCTCAGTGTGGGTGAGGCGGCCGACGACGTTGGCGCCGACGCGGTGTTTGAACTTGCCGGCACGGACGCTGCGGTTGAGATCGCGCTGCGGGCTGCTCGGCCAGGCGCCAGGGTGGTGCTGGGCGGAATTCCCGACGGTGACCGCACGTCGTTCCAAGCGTCCCTGGCGCGCCGCAAGGGGCTCACGCTCGTCTTGGTCAGGCGCATGAATGAGGCTTATCCACGGGCGATTCGGCTGGCGGCGCAAGGGTTGATCGACGTCTCATCGATCGTGACGCAGCGGTACCCGCTCGAGCGCGCCGCGGAAGCGTTCGCCGTGGCTGCCGACCGGCAAGGCCTCAAGGTCGTCATCGAGCCTTGAGGTGGCATTCGTCGTGGTACCGGATCGCCCACGACATGGACCAACGAGCGCCGGGCTGGATCCACTGCAGCCCCTCGCCGCTGTTGAAGGCGTCAGCAGGTGCGGTCATCGGTTCGATGGCGACCGCGGTGATCAACCCGCCGCGGCGAGGAAACTCTCGAGTGATGAAGACCTGCACGTAGCCGAATTGTTCGTCCGCCCAAAGCGATACGGTGCGCCCATCGGGCGCGCTGAGCCAGTGGGTGCTTCCGCCCCCGCTCATCGTCAGACCAGACCATGCATCGTCGAGGTCCAGTGTTGCCACCAGCCGGCCCTCGCGCAGGTCCCAGTCGGTGCCCTGGACCGGCGTCACGCCGACCGGATTGAGCCGGTCGTCGACATCGATGTGGCGATCAGCAGACACGGTCAAGGTGAGCCTGTCCATGGGGACATCACCGATCGCCAGGAAGGGGTGAGCGCCGACCGCGACTGGGGCGCAAGAGGATCCGACGTTGCGCACGGTGTGCGTGACATGCAACCCGTCCGGGACGAGGGTGTAGCACACCGTGGTGTCCAGCCGGAATGGATAGCCGTTTTGCGGAAAGATCTGGGCCCGCAGGGTCACTGAGCATGCAGTGCGCGCGACGAGCTGGTAAGGGGCATTGCGCAGGAGGCCATGCAGTGCATTGCCGCGCGCGGGTTCGGTGATGTCGAGTTGCAGCGTCCGCCCGTCATAAGTCCACCGCCCGTCGCGCACGCGGTTCGGCCACGGCATCAGCACGATTCCGCAGCCGAACGGCGGGGGAATGTCGTCGTCGTAGCCGGCGGTGATCTCCACCTCGTCGACTGACAGATGCCGTAGTGCGGCGGCGACCTCGGTGATGACCGCACGCACGGATCGACCCGCGGCCTCGAGGGTCAGCTCGTACTGTTCGCCGAGCACGGGCCAAGGCCGGAATTGCATGCCCAAATGTTAGCGCTCACATTGGCACTGCCTGGCGAAAGACCGGCCTTCGCGCACCGCGGTGACTACATTCCCTA
>DASRJA010000678.1:0-17283 GCA_035649695.1 Mycobacterium sp.
CGCAGCTGGGCACCAAGTGGCGCGAGCGGTTCGCCTCGTTCGACGACACGCCGGTGGCGTCGGCCAGCATCGGCCAGGTGCACAAGGCGGTGTGGTCCGACGGGCGCGAGGTCGCGGTCAAGATCCAGTACCCCGGCGCCGACGAGGCGCTGCGCGCCGACCTGAAGACCATGCAGCGCATGGTCAGCGTCATCAAGCAGCTGTCCCCGGGCGCCGACGTTCAGGGCGTGGTCGACGAGCTGATCGAGCGCACCGAGATGGAACTGGATTACCGGCTGGAAGCCGACAACCAGCGCGCGTTCGCCAAGGCCTACGAGGGCCATCCGCACTTCGTCGTCCCACACATCGTGGCCAGCGCGCCGAAAGTGGTGATCCAGGAATGGATCGAGGGAATTCCGTTGTCCCACATCATCCGTGAGGGCACGACAGAGCAGCGCGACCTGATGGGCCGTCGCCTTTTCGAATTGACTTATGACGCACCGCGTCGGCTCGAGATGATGCACGGTGACGCGCATCCCGGAAACTTCATGCTGCTGCCTGGCGACAAGATGGGCGTCATCGACTTCGGGGCGGTGGCTCCGCTGCCCGGCGGGATTCCCGTCGAAATCGGTCTTTCGACGCGCTACGCGCTCAACGACGACTACGACAACCTGCTGACGACCATGCAAAAGATCGGCTTCATCCAGAAGGGTGAGCAGGTGTCCAAGCGCGAAATGGACGACATGATGCGCCAATACGTGGAACCCCTGGAGGTTGAGGTGTTCCACTACACGCGCAAGTGGCTGCAGAAGATGACCGCCGTCAACATGGACAGGTCGGTGGCGCAGATCAAGGCGGCTCGGCAAATGGATCTGCCGGCCAAGCTGGCGATTCCGCTGCGCGTCATCGCTTCCAACGTGGCGATCGCCTGCCAGCTGGATGCCCACATTCCGGTGAAAGCGCTTGCGGCAGAACTGATCCCGGGCTTCGCCGAGGAACCGGCGGCGTAACACGGGAAGACCCGGCAGCGCTTACGCGGCTGCCGGGCTTTCCACGGTGTCCTTGCGTGGCCGCCCACGCGGACGCTTGCGCGCGATGATCGCGCCGCGTTCGATGATCTCGCCACCCCAAACGCCCCACGGCTCTTGGCGTTCCAGCGCCGCGGACAGGCATTCGCGGCGGATCGGGCAATCCGCGCACAGCGCCTTGGCGCGCTCGAGGTCGAGCGGGTTTTCGGCGAACCACAGATTGGGGTCACCGACATGACACGGCACCGACGGCATTGTTCTTTCACGGCATGTCTCGACTGACATGTCCAGTCCTCTGCTTCCTGGTCGTTGTTTCGTCGGCCATCTGTCTTTCGATGGATCCGTGACCAGGTCTTCGGTGTCCGAATGACTAAAGGCCACGGATCCTTGACTGCGGGTCCGTGGCCTTTCGGCTAAATCGTGGGCTTTCCTATGTGGTGCCCCGATCCACGGACTTACCAGTCGCGGCGGTGGTGCGGCGCTTGGGCTGCGGCGGAATGGCAGCGGCGGCACCCGCGACGTCGTACGCCCAAAACGCGGGATGCGCCGTGGCAGCGGCCTCGGCGACGTGAAGGGTGCGCGACATGCCGGCAACGCCTACGCCGGTAAACGCGTTATTGCTCAACATGATTTGGGCACCCTCCTTTCGACTCGCGGTGTGATCTTGAGGCTAAGGGTAACAGGCCACACTGACAAGCGATTTTCTGACCAGCGGTTTTGGCATGATCTTTACGACCTTTGGCGGCCTTTGACCATCGCCAGCACGTCAGGGCCGTACTGCTCGAGCTTGCGCGCGCCGATGCCGGGGATCGCGACCAGCGCGGCATCGTCGGTCGGTAGCGTTTCGGCGATCGCGATCAACGTGTTGTCGGTGAACACCACATAGGCCGGCACGCTCATTTCCTTCGAAATGCGCAGCCGCCAATCCTTCAGCTCGGCGAGCAGCTCGTCGTCGATGTCGGACGGGCAGCTTTCGCAGCGGCGGAGCATGATCGCCGGCGGCGTGGTCAGCGTGTTGTTGCAGACCCGGCAGCGGGGCGTGGCGCCGCGTGGTCGTCGGGGCCGGTTCGGCGTGGCGTCGCTTGGTGATTGCGGCGCGATGCCGTTGAGGAAGCGTGACGGCCGTCGACTCTGCCGGCCGCCCGGCGCCCGTGCCAACGCCCAGCTGAGCGCCAAATGCGTTCTGGCCCTGGTGATTCCGACATAGAGCAACCGGCGCTCCTCCTCCACCGGCTCGCTGTCGGGACCGTGCGCCAGCGCGTGGGAGATGGGCAGCGTCGCGTCGGCCAGGCCGACCAGGAACACCGCATCCCACTCGAGTCCCTTGGCGGCGTGCAGCGATGCCAGGGTGACGCCCTGCACCGTCGGTGGATGGCGTGCGTCGGCGCGTTGACGGAGTTCGGTGAGCAGCGCGCGCAGGTCCAGCGACGGCCGCAGCGCCACTTCCTCGTCGACGAGCTCAGCGAGCGCACCCAACGCCTCCCACCGCTCACGGGCGCGCGTGCCGGGCGGCGGTTCCGCGGTGAGACCCAGCGGTTCGAGGACGGCGCGCACGATGTCGGGCAATTTTTCGGAGTCGCGTGCTGCGTCCTTCTCGGAGGCGCGCTGCAACGCCAGCAGTGCTTGGCGGATTTCCTGGCGACTGAAGAAGCCTTCGCCGCCGCGCACCTGAAATGGGATACCGGCCTCGGTGAGCGCCTCTTCGTAGACCTCCGATTGCGCGTTGATGCGATACAGCACCGCGATCTCGGAGGCCGCGGTGCCGGACTCGATCAGGTTCTTGATCTTCTTGGCCACCGCGGCGGCCTCGGCGACCTCGTCGGTGTGTTCGGTGAACGTCGGATTCGGCCCGGGGTCGCGCTGCCCCACGAGGTGCAGCTTGCTGCCGGCCATTCGGCCGCGGGCGGCGGCGATCACGCGGTTGGCCAGCGACACCACTTGCGGGGTGGACCGGTAGTCACGCTCGAGCCGCACCACCGCGGCCTCAGGAAACCGCCGGGAAAAGTCGAGCAGGTAGCGCGGTGTGGCGCCCGTGAACGAGTAGATGGTCTGGTTGGCGTCGCCGACGACGGTGAGGTCGTCGCGGCTGCCGAGCCATGCGTCGAGCACCCGCTGCTGCAGCGGTGTGACGTCCTGGTATTCGTCGACGACGAAGCAGCGGTAGCGGTCGCGGAATTCCTGTGCGACCGCGTCGTCGTTTTCGATCGCGGCCGCGGTGTGCAACAGCAGGTCGTCGAAGTCGAGTAGCGCCATCCCGTCGTGGCGGGCCTTTAGCTTTTCGTACCCGGCGTACACGGTCGCGATCTTCGCGGCGTCGAACGGGATGTCGCGGCCGGCCTGGGCAACCGCGGCGGCGTAGCCTTCCGGGCTGATCAAAGATGCCTTGGCCCATTCGATTTCGCCGGCGAGGTCGCGCACGTCGTCGGTGCTGGTGGACAGACTCGCGCGGTTAGCAGCCTGGGCCACGACCGCGAACTTCGTGTCGAGCAGCTGCCATCCGGTGTTCCCGACGACGCGCGGCCAGAAGTACGACAGCTGGCGGCGGGCCGCGGCGTGAAACGTCATCGCCTGCACGGAGCCGGTGCCCACTCCGTCGTCGAGCACGCGCAACCGGCCCCGCATCTCCCCCGCGGCGCGCTGCGTAAACGTCACCGCGAGCACCTGGTGTGGCGCGACGTGTCCGGCCGCCACAAGGTGGGCGATGCGGCGGGTGATGGTGCGGGTCTTGCCGGTCCCGGCGCCGGCCAACACGCACACCGGACCACGCGCGGCGAGGACGGCTTCGCGCTGCTCGTCGTCGAGGTCAGCGATGAGCTCGTCGCGCGACGTAGACGCCTCGACCGACATGCGGTCCATCTTGGCAGGGCGCTGTGACAAAAGCCGGGCGCGGCGCGGGCATGTTGGCGGTATCCGTTACGTTGAACGCCTTATGAGCGCTCTGACCATGTACACCACGTCGTGGTGTGGCTACTGCTTCCGCCTGAAGAAGGTTTTGAAGGCGGAGGGGATCCGGTTCAAGGAGGTCGACATCGAAGCCGACCCGGCCGCGGCGCAATTCGTGGCATCGGTCAACGAAGGCAATCAGACGGTGCCGACGCTGAAGTTCGCCGACGGCTCTACGCTGACCAACCCCAGCGGGGCCGAGGTCAAGGCCAAGCTCGCCAGTTAACCCAGCGCGGCCCAGGATTCGATGATTTCCCTGGCGATCGAGATCGAGCCGGGCAACAACAGCCGCGACTCTGAGTCACTGCTCCAGTCGCCGTGATCGAGCGCTTCGCGGACCTCGGCGCGGGTGAACCACGCCGCCTCGGCGATCTCGCCGTCGTTGAACGAGAACTCCTGCTCCGGATCGCCGAGGGCGTGGAAACCGACCATCAGCGACCGCGGAAAAGGCCAAGGCTGGCTGCCCAGATAGCGGACGTCGGTCACGGTCAGCCCAATTTCTTCCGCGATCTCGCGCGCGACGCAGGTCTCGAACGACTCGCCTGCCTCAACGAAACCGGCCAGCAGCGAGAAAAGCCGCTCGGGCCACACGGTCTGCCGGGCCAGCACCGCGCGGTCGTGGCCGTCGTGCACCAGGCAGATCACCGCGGGGTCGATGCGGGGAAACTCCTCGTGCCCGTTGGCCGCGTTGACTCGCGCCCAGCCACCCTTGATCGACTTGGTCGGCGCACCGTCGACCGCGCTGAACCGTGCGTTGTCGTGCCAATTCAGCAGGGCGGTGGCCGTCGCGACCAGTTGGGCGCTGACCTCGTCGAAGATCTGTCCGGCACGGCGTAGGTCGAGCACCTCGGTTTCGGCGTGGGGGTCCTCCGGGCCCTCCAGCGCGGCGCGAATCGCCCACACGTGCCTGCCGTCGACCAGGCGGCCCAGGAATACGGCGTTCTCCGGCGGTTTATCGCCCAGCTTGGCGGCCGTACCGAGCACCACCTGGCCACCGGAGATCAGCACCTGGTTACGCCGGTCGACCCGCAGCAGTAAGGCGTCGGGCCAGCCGGCGATGGCGGCGTCGACGTCGGTGCGCAGCGCATCGGCGCGATCGGCACCGACTCGGGACAGCAGCGGGACGTTGCGGAGTTGGAACCCGCGCGTCATCGCTCGGCTTCCGCGCTGCGGATGTACAGCAGCCGGTCACCAAGCTCAAGTGCGTCCACCTCGGGGGCGTCCACGCGCAGCAGCTCGCCGTTGCGCACGACGCCCAGCACGATGTCGGTCAGGTGGCGCGGCGAACCGCCCTCTTCCTTGGGGCTGACTTCGCGTTCGGCGAGCGCGAACCCGGCGTCCGGGGTCAGAAGGTCTTCCATCATCTCGACAACGCTCGGGGTCTGCGTCGCTATGCCCAGCAGCCGGCCCGCGGTCTCCGACGACACCACCGTGGAGTCCGCGCCGGATTGCTGGAGCAGGTGCTGATTCTCGGCTTCGCGAGCGGCGGCGATGATCTTGGCCTTCGGCGCGAGCTCGCGCGCGGTCAGCGTGACCAGCACCGCGCTGGCGTCGTCATCGGTCGCGACGATGATCGATTTCGCATGCTGGGCGCTGGCCAGCCGCAACACCTCGGATTTGGTGGCGTCCCCGTGCACGGTCACCAGCCCAGCGCTCCTCGCGCGCTCCAGGGCGGACACGTTCTCGTCGACGACGACGATGTCCGCGGGCGCCACCTCGTCGCCGACCATCGCGGCCACCGCCGTCCTGCCTTTGGTGCCGTATCCGACGACGACGGTGTGGTTGCGCACTCTGCTCCTCCATCGCTGGATCTTCAATGCCTGGCGCGACTGCGTGGTCAGCGTCTCCACGGTGGTGCCGATCAAGACGATCAGGAAGGCGATCCGCAGCGGTGTGATCACCAGGACGTTGACCAGCCTCGCGGACGGCGTGACCGGGGTGATGTCGCCATATCCGGTTGTCGATAACGAGACCGTCGCGTAGTAGAAGCAGTCGAGGAACGATAGCTCGCCGCTTGCCTGGCCATGCCCAATCTCGTCCCGCACATCCCGGTATCCGTGCCGGTCCAGGTACACGATCAGCACCGCCGCAAGCAGCGCCAGCGTCGCGTAGACGATCCGGCGGACGATGCGCTGCGTCGGGCTGACGAACGGCTCCGGGATCCGCAGGATGTCGGTCAGCGCCGCATCGGGCCGGGCGGTCAAATTCTCCTCGATCGCTGCGAGGCGGCTCCGCAACTTACCTGTGGCCACGACAACTCGTCATCGGAAGGACCCGTTGCACGACACAATGTAATCATGGCCGCTGTCCCACCCGAACTGCAGCAGATCGCCAGCCCCGCGCCGGCCTACCGCCTAGCAGCGCTGTTGCTCGGCTCAGGTGTTTTACATCTCGTAATGCCCAAGCCGTACGACTACATCGTTCCCACAGAACTGCCGGGCAGCCAGCGGCTTTACACCTATGCCTCAGGCGTGGCTGAGCTCGCAAGCGGCGCGCTGCTGCTTTCTCCGCGCACTCGAAGGCTGGGCGCACTGTCGGCGGTGGCCGTGTTCGTCGGGGTGTTTCCCGCCAACATCAACTTGGTGCGGCTGTGGCGCGATAAGCCGTTGTTCATGCGGTTGGGCGCGATCGCGCGGCTGCCGCTGCAGATCCCGATGGTCACCTCGGCGCTGAAGGTTTACCGCAACTCCTAGGCGGCGTCCAGAAGTGCAGCCAGGTCGTCCGCGTCCGGCAGCGCGTCGGGAGTGACCGTCCGCCCGGACCGGACGTAGTGAAATGCGGCGCGCACCTGGTCGATTGGGCACCCATGCAGTTGCGCCCACGCCAGCCGGTAAACCGCGAGCTGAATCGCCGCGTGCTGCTTGGCTTCTGGGGTGGCTGGAGGTTCGCCCGTCTTCCAGTCCACCACCGTGACGCCGCCGTCGTCGTCGGTGAAGATCGCGTCGATGCGGCCGCGCACCACGCGTCCGCCGAGGACCATGTCGAACGGGACCTCCACGTCGATCGGTGTGCGGGACGCCCACGGCGACACCGCGAAAGCGGCCTGCAGCTCGGCGAGATCTTCGGTGTCGCCGGCGTCGCGATCGACGGCGCCGGGCAGGTCGTCGAGGTCGAACAGCCGCTCGGCGTGGAAGAACCGCTGCACCCAATCGTGAAATGCGGTGCCCAGCAAGGCGTGCGGATCCGGCCGGGTCGGCAGACGCCGGCGTAGCCGTTGCGGGACGCCGTCGGGGTCGCGACCGAGCTCGACCAGTGTGCTGACCGACAGTTGAGCGGGAAGCGGTGGCACTTGCGGGTCGGCCGCGCGGTCACGCTCAGCCAGCAGGGCGTCGACGTCGGCCGCCCATCCGTCGATGTCCTCGGTGTTCGCGCCGAGAGCGCCCGTCATCGCCTGCGTCACCAGCGCCGCCCCGCTGTCCATGTGTTTCCTCTGCACACCGACGGGGTCGGTCGGCCAGAGCGCTTCGATCGCCTTGTCACGCAACGGATTCGGCTCACCATCGGCTGGTACCGGTGCCCAGTGTTCGATGACGCCGCAGGGGTTGCCTGCGGTGTCCGACGTTTCGATGATGTCCTTGAGCTCGCAGAGGAATTCGGAGGGACCGCGGGGTTTGGTCTCGGAGGCGCCCCAATGGTGACCCGACAGCAGCAGGGTGTCCTCGGCGCGGGTGAGCGCCACGTACAACAGCCTGCGCTCCTCGTCGATGCGGCGCTGCTCGAGACGGCGTTTGTGATCGGAGATCTTGTCGGACAATCTCTTTCGATCGTTGACGTCGGATGTGTCGAGCACCGGGACGCCGTGCTCGGATACCGTGGCGCGGTCGCCGCGCAGCAGCGGCGGCAGATCGCCTGCGTCGGTGAGCCACGTGCGTGTCGATGCCGTCGACGGGAACACCCGCCCGGACAGGTGCGGCACCGCAACCACGTGCCACTCCAACCCCTTGGCCGCGTGCACGGTGAGGATCTGCACCCGGTCGTTGGCGACGGACATTTCGGCGGGCGCCAGGCCGTTCTCCACCTCCTCGGCGGCATCCAGAAACGCCAGCAGATTGGCCATCGTCGCGCCCGGCCTGGCGGCGAAGTCGGCCACCACGTCGGCGAACGCATCCAGGTGCTCGGTGCCCGACCAGCCCGATGCGACCGGCCTCGCGGCCCTGACCTCGGTGTCGATGCCGATCACCCGGCGCACCTCGGCGACGAGCTCGGGCAGCGGGTGCGTCAGGTGGGCGCGCAGGGCGGTCAGCTCGCGGCCCAGCGCGACGATTCGGCTGTGTCCTGCGGTCGAATACGCATCGGCCGGGCCGGGATCGCAGATCGCGTCGGCTAGGCAGGCCCCGTCGGCGTCCGCGGCGGCCTGCGCGACGATCTGCTCGGTGGTGGCGTCGCGCGTCGGCCGGTCATCGAGGTCTACGGCACGTCGCCACAGGGCGGCGACATCGCGGCCTGCCAGTCGCCACCGCGGCCCCGTGAGCACCCGCATGGCGGCGGCTCCTGCGGTGGGATCGGCGACCAAACGCAGCATCGCCACCAGGTCGGCGACCTCGGGTACCGCCAGCAACCCGGCAAGGCCGACAACCTCAACCGGGACACCGCGTACCGCAAGCGCGTCGGCCATCGGCGCGGTGTCGGAGTTGCGACGTACCAGCACCGCCGCGGTCGGGACTGCAGACCCATCTCTGCGGGCGCCGTGGTAAATCCGCGCCAAATGGTCTGCGACCCAATCCCGTTCGGCAGCGACGTCTGTCAGCAATGCGCACCGGATCACACCCGGCTGGGCGTCAGGCCGCGGCCGCAGCGCCCGCACCGCCACCGAACGGCGCCGCGCCTCGGCCGACACCGCGTTCGCGAGATGCAGCGCCCGCGGCGGATTGCGCCAGCTTGTGCGCAACTCGAGCGTGGGCGCAGGCGTTCCGTCCGGCCGCGGGAAGTCGGTGGTGAACCGTGGCAGGTTCGTCGCCGACGCGCCGCGCCACCCGTAGATCGACTGGATCGGATCGCCGACGGCCGTCAAGGCCAGGCCGTCATCGACGCCGCGGCCAAACAGCGATGACAGCGCCACGCGCTGCGCGTGCCCGGTGTCCTGATACTCATCCAGCAGGACGATGCGATACCGTTCGCGCAGCTGCTGGCCGACTTGCGGGAACGCCGACGCCAATCGGGCGGCCGAGGCCATCTGCATGCCGAAGTCCATCACCTTTTCCGTCCGCATGCGCGCATGCAGTGCGTCGATCAGCGGAACGAGTTGGGTGCGTTCGGTTTGGGTGGCCAGCATGCGCAGCAGCCACTGGCTGGGTCCGCGGTCACGCTGAAAGGGCCCGGCCGGCAGCCCGTGCACCAGCCGCTCCAGTTCGACGTGGGTGTCGCGCAGTTGCGTGGTGTCCACGAGGTGTTCGGCCAGCTGCCCCGCGAGCCGCAGCACCATCGCGGTCACCGCGGCCGGAGTCTTGTCCGTGTCGAGGTGCTCGGGATGTTCGCAGACCACGCGAAAGGCCAACTGCCACAGCTCTGTTTCGCTGAGCAGTCGGGCGTCGGGCTCGACCGGCAGCAAGAGGCCGTGCTCGCGCAGCAGGTTGCCGGCGAACGCATGGTAGGTGCTGACGGTCGCTGGGTCGTCGGCCATGTCGCCGCAGCCGGGAACGAGGCCGGCACCGGCGAGACGCGCCAGTCGCATGCGGACGCGCCGCAGCAGCTGACCCGCGGCCTTGCGCGTGAACGTCAGGCCGAGCACCTCGCCGGGGCTTGCGTATCCGTTGGCGACCAGCCATACGACGCGGGCCGCCATGGTTTCCGTCTTGCCCGCGCCGGCACCTGCGATGACCACGAGCGGCCCTGGCGGGGCCGCAATCACCGCGGACTGCTCTTCCGTGGGCGCGAAAAGGCCAAGCGCCGAAGCTAATTCGGCCGGACTATAGCGTGGTGTCACGGTCGTCTTCCGGCAGCGGTCTGGGCCGGGCACATGGCCCGCACCGGGCAGTGTGTGCAGCCGTCGTTGACCCGGGCGAGGAACCCGGGTCCCTGAGTGGCTGCCGCCGCTTGGCGGATCTGCTCGAGCCATTCCGCGCGGGTGTCTTCGGTCTGCGGGTCCTGTTCGCGTTCAGCGGCACCGCCCGCTGAGGTCTTGCCGAGATAGACCAAGCGGCCTCCACCCGGCGTATCACCTTGTGACAGTAGGCCTTCTGCGACAGCAAGCTGGTACATGGCCAGCTGAGCGTGCCGTTGCGCGTCATCCTTGCTGACGGGGGTCTTGCCGGTCTTGATGTCGACCACGACCAACCGGCCCGCGGTGTCGCGTTCGAGTCGGTCCAGGCGGCCACGCACCCGCACTCCGGGGCCGACGGTGCCGTCGACGTCAATCTCGGTGCCAACCTCGGTGAGCGTGGCGCGGGTTTGCGCGCGCCACTGCAAGAATGTCGAGAGCATCGCGCGGTGTCGCGCCAGCTCGTTGTCCGAAAACCACTGCGAATCGAACGGTAGCCTGCTCCAGAGCTTTTCGAGTTCGTTGAGCATCTGGTTCTCGGTCTTGCCCGGCTCGGCGACCAGGGCGTGCAGCAGGGACCCGACCGCGGAGCGGACATCTCGCCCGTCGGTGCCGCCGTGGCGCTCGAGCAGCCAGCGCAGTGGGCAGTCGGTCAGCGTCTGCAGCGTCGATGGCGACAGTGTCACGACGTGGTCGTCGCCATTCCACAGCGGCTCATCGGTGGATAGCGGCGTCATAGGGTACCACTGGGCTGGATCGGCGCCAGCGACAGCGGAATGCGCGAGCCGAGCTAATTGCGTTGCCGCGCAGGCCCGTACCATGTCTTCGACCGCATCCGGTGCTGCGCACACCACCGCCCGCAGCCGACCGACCAGAGCCGACGGGGCCAGCACGCGAGGCGCGTGGATCGGTTCGGGCGGCTCAGGATCGGGATCGGTCGCCAACGCCGAAAGCTCATCGCAGAACGGCGACGGAAGCATCGATTCGTCGCCACTGTCGCTGTCCACGGCGGTCACCAGCAAGCGGCTGCGGGTCCGCCCCATGGCGGCGATCAGCAGCCTGCGTTCCTCGGCCAGCAGCGGTGCCCTGCTCGACAAGCCACGCTCGACATCCGTCGCGACGCCGTCCATCACGTCGACGAGCCGCTGAGTACCCAAGACGCCACCGCGGGGAACGGTATTGGGCCACAGCCCTTCCTGCAGTCCCGCGATGACGACGAACTCCCATTCCCGGCCAAGCGCCGCGTGCGCGCTGAGGACCGCGACCGCATCGGTCTCTGATTGCTGATCACGGGGCGTCGGCGCAAGCCCCATCGCTTCGACGTGGTCGACCAGGCCGCGCAGCGACGCGCCCGCGGTCCGCGCGACATACTGCTCGGCCACGTCAAACAGCGCAGTCACCGCGTCGAGGTCGCGGTGGGCCTGCACGCCTGCCAGGCCGCCGCGCTCACTGGCCGCCAGCCAGCGCCGCTGCAGGCCGGACCGATGCCAGGCCTGCCACAGCGTGTAGCGCGGGTCTTGTCCGTCTTCCACGCTGCGGCGCGCGGCTGCGATCACCGCACGCACCCGCCGCAGTGGTCTGTCCAGATCTGTTGAGAGGCTGATGGTTTCGTTGTCGAGCGCGTCGGTGAGCAAGTCGGTGAACTCGCGCGGCGGCTGGCGGCCATCGGCGCGACGCAACGCACGTCGCAGTTGACGCAGCGACACCGGGTCGACTCGACCGATCGGCCCGGTCAGCAGCGACAGCGCCCGGTCGCCGTCGAGACCGTACGCCGTCACGTCGAGCACCGTCAGCAGCGCCCGCACAGCGGGCTGATCGGCCAGCGTACCGCTCGGCCCCGGCGCCTCCACCGGCACTCCCGCAGAGACAAGGGCACGCGCCAGCGTCGCGCCCAGCCGCGGCACCGACCGCACGATCACCGCCATCTGCGACCACGGCACGCCGTCGATCAGGTGTGCGCGGCGCAGTGCGTCGGCGATCAACGCCGATTCTGCGTGCGGCGTCGCGGCGATCCGAACCTTGAGCGAGCCCGCCCGATGTTCGGCACCGCTTACCTCGCGGGCGGCGTCGGCGCCCGGTAGCCGCCGCGCGACCGCGGTGATGGCGTCGGCGATTGCCGGTGCGCACCGCAGCGATTGGGTGAGCGTGATGGCGGGCTCGTCGCCGCGCAACAGCGACGGATCGGCGCCGCGGTAACCGAACACCGACTGGCTGGCGTCTCCGGCGATGACGGTCAGCTCGGCACCGGCCGACAGCACGCGCACCAGCCGAGCAGCCTGCGGGTCGAGATGCTGCGCGTCGTCGACAAGAAGCAGCTTGATCCTGCTGCGCTCCGAAGCGAGCAGATCTGCGTCCGTCGCGAACGCTTCCAGCGCGGCACCGACCAGTTCGGCGGCGCCAAGTGCGGGCACGGTCGCCTGCGGCGCCGCCATGCCAACGGCGGAGCGCAGGAGCATGATCTGTTCGTAGGCCTGTGCGAACTGGCCTGCGGCCAGCCATTCGGGCCGGCCGTGGGCGCGCCCGATACGTTGCAGCGCAACGGGATCCACACCGCGCTCGGTGCAGCGAGCCAACAGGTCGCGCAATTCGTTGGCGAACCCGACGGTGCTCAACGCGGGCCGCAGCTGGCCGGGCCACGCAGGCGTGGGGGCACCTCCCGCTCGCGGGGGAGCGTCGCCGTCCTCCACATCGCCTGCGAGCAGTTCGCGGATGATGCCGTCCTGCTCGGCACTGGTGATCAGCCGCGGCGGCGGGTCGCCGTTGCGCTGCGCCGCCAGCCGCAGCACCGCGAACGCATACGAGTGCACGGTGCGGACCAGCGGCTCGCGGACCACGGCGCGACTGCCGGCAGACAACAAGGCCGATATGATGGCCGCTCGGGCGTGGCTGCCGAGCCGGGCCGAACCCGTGAGCAGCAGTACCGATTCTGGCTCGCTGCCCGCGGCGATATGGGCCGTCGCAGCCCGAATCAACAAGCTGCTCTTGCCCGTACCCGCGCCGCCCAGCACGCGCACCACGCCGCGCATACCCGGTTCGGTGAGGGCGGTCGGGGTCAGTTCGGTCTGCGGTGCGGACATGAGGGCATGACACCACGGGGGTCCGACAAGCAGCCGTCGTCGGCTGCTGGCAGCATGGCGGCCGTGACCGACCTGCTGCACGTGCACCGCTACGGCCCGGCTCGCCCACCGCAGATCCTGGCCGTCCACGGCTTGACCGGGCATGGCCAGCGCTGGCAGACGCTGGCGACGCGACATCTGCCCGAATTCGCGATCGTCGCACCGGACCTGATCGGGCACGGACGGTCGTCGTGGGCGGCGCCGTGGAACATCAATGCGAATGTCAGCGCGCTGGCGCGCCTGCTCGACGCGGAGGCGGACGGACCCGTGGTAGTGGTCGGGCATTCGTTCGGCGGCGCGGTAGCGCTGAATCTGGCTGCCGCACGCCCGGATCTGGTCGCGGCGCTGGTGCTGCTCGATCCCGCCGTGGCACTGGACGGCGGCTGGATGCGCGATATCGCGGACGACATGTTCGCCTCGCCGGACTACACCGACCGTGAGGAAGCCCGACTGGAGAAGGCGAACGGCTCATGGGGCGAGGTCGATCCAGACGAACTGGACCGCGAGCTCGATGAGCATTTGATCGAGCAGCCCAACGGGCGGGCGGGATGGCGGATCAGCATCCCGGCGATGTTGTCGTACTGGAGCGAGCTGGCGCGCCCAATTAGCTTGCCCCGCAGTGGAATACCGGTCACGCTCGTGATTGCCACGAAGACCGACCCGCCGTACGTGACGGATGAATTGCTCACCGGACTCCGGGAACGCCCCGACTTCACATTCGTCGAGTTCGACTGCGACCACATGGTTCCGCAGGCGCGGCCTGCCGAGGCTGCGGCGGTGATCCGCAAGCAGCTGGAGCGCGGCTGAGATGGCCGCGGTCACCGACGAACAGGTCGAGACCGTGCGCGCGCTGGTCGCGTCGATCCCGTCCGGCCGGGTGTCGACCTACGGTGACATCGCTGAGGTGGCAGGGCTTTCCAGTCCGCGCATTGTCGGCTGGATCATGCGTACCGATTCGTCGGATCTGCCGTGGCATCGGGTGATCAGGGCATCCGGCCGGCCCGCGCCGCACCTGACGACGCGGCAGTTGGAGCTGCTACGGGCCGAGGGCGTGCTGGCCAGCGACGGCCGGATCAACCTGGCCGAAGTGCGCCACGAGTTCTGAGCGCGAACAGACGCAAAGTCGCACGATTTGGTCGCGGTTTATGCGATTTTGCGTCTGCTCGCGCTTCTAGAGCACCAGCCGGACCAAGGCGGCCGTCCGGGCCAGACCCGGGAACGCCGCGGCCGTCGACCGCGCATGCAGTGCGTGCACAGCGAGCCGGAACATCAACGCGCGCAACAACATCTGCGGCCACTCCGGCAGCGGGCTCCAGCGCTCGATCAGCCCGTCGTCGGCTTCGCCCCATGCCAGCGCGTCCACGACCACCACTCCAGCCGCCCAGGACGACGGCCGCCAGTACGGCGTGATGTCGGTGATGCCGGGTGCGGCGGTGCCCGCGAAAAGCACTGTGCCGTAGAGATCGCCGTGCACCAACTGGTTGGGGCTCTTGGTCGGTCGGCGCAGCGCGGCAAGCTGGTTGATCAACTCGATCGAGCGCTGCCCGTCGGGCGTGCCCGGCGACACCCGGGCTCCCGCCGGCAGCGAGTGCAGCGGCCGCTCCTCCCACGCCGCCCGGTCGGCGGCGATGAACACGTCGACGTCGGACCACGGCGCAACCGGCGGCTGGGTCAAGAAACGGGGCCGCTCCAGTTTGGCCGTCGCCTCGTGCAGCCGCACCGCCGCCGACACCACCTCGTCATGGCGCGGCTCAGGCGTACCCGCGACGTATGTATCGGCCCGCCAGCCTGCCACCACGTAACGGCCGTCGGTCGAGCGCACCGGCCGGGCCAGCCGCACACCGTCGACGAACAACGTCTCGCGAATTTTGGCCGACCACGCGGCGCGGGCGTGGTCGGCAACCATCGACAGCACGACCTCGCCGCAGCGCCAGCCGCCCTCCCAGCTCGACCCGAGCGCAACCGGCTGCGCGCCGGTCAGTCCGAACGCCGCCAGCACATGATCCGGCGGCCGTTCGACAGTCACCACCTCAGCGTAAGCGCTGACTCCGCTAACACGGCTCAACCATCGCGATACCGCGAAATCGTGGCGGAACGTTTGGCGATGAGACTTGTCGGAGTCGTGTGCAACTGTGCTTGTGAGATGACGCGGCATACCACCTTCAAGTACTGCCTTGCCCCGACGGCCGAACAGCAATGTGTTCTAGCACGCCATGCGGGGGCGGCGCGGTTCGCCTACAACCAGTCCCTACGCATTGTGAAGGATGCGCTGGATGTCCGTTGAACCGACGCGGAGGTGGATGTGCCGTTTACCGCCATTGACCTCATCAATGCATTCAACGCGTGGAAGAAGTCGGAAGCCGCGGGAACTGACGTTCATCCCGAGAGATCGGCATGAACCGAAGACGCCCGAGAAGGCCGGTGCCGGACCGGTCGCCCGGCACGCTTTAACCAGGTGTCAGTACATCACCATGTCGGGCTCGAGTTGCTTGCCCCACGCGACGATTCCGCCCTGCACATGCATCGCGTCGGAGAAGCCTGCCTTCTTGACGATGGCGAGCACCTCGGCCGAGCGCACGCCCGTCTTGCAGTAGAAGACCGGGGTGCGGTCGACCTGAAGCTTGGCGAGCGCCTCGCCCGATTCGAACGCGCCCTTGGGGATCAGCTCTGCGCCCTCGATGCGGTTGATGTCCCACTCGACCGGTTCACGAACGTCGATCAGCGCCAACGGCTTACCGGAATCCAGAAGCTCCTTCAACTCACGCGGCGTGATCGTGGAGTCGGCAGCGGCTTCGGCGGCCGCTTCGGACACCACGCCGCAGAACTCCTCGTAGTCGATCAGCTCGGTGATCTTCGGCGTGGCCGGGTCCTTGCGGATCTTGATGGTGCGGTAGGTCATGTCGAGCGCGTCGTAGACCATCAGCCGGCCCAGCAGCGGCTCGCCGATGCCCGTGATCAGCTTGATCGCTTCGGTGCCCATCACCGAGGCGATCGACGCGCACAGGATGCCCAGCACGCCGCCCTCGGCGCACGACGGCACCATGCCGGGTGGCGGCGGCTCCGGGTACAGGTCGCGGTAATTCAGGCCGAGTCCGTCGGGCGCGTCCTCCCAGAACACCGACACCTGGCCCTCGAAGCGGTAGATCGACCCCCACACATACGGCTTGCCGGCCAGCACAGCGGCGTCGTTCACCAGATAGCGGGTCGCGAAGTTGTCGGTGCCATCGAGGATCAGGTCGTACTGCTCGAACAGCTCGACGGCGTTGTCCGGCTCCAGCCGAAACTCGTGCAGCCGCACCTCGACGAGCGGGTTGATCTCGCGAACCGAGTCCCGTGCGCTCTCCGCTTTGGACCGACCGATGTCGGACTGGCCGTGGATGATCTGGCGCTGCAGATTGGACTCGTCGACAACATCGAACTCGACGATGCCGATGGTGCCCACGCCCGCGGCGGCCAAGTACAACAGCGTCGGCGAGCCGAGCCCACCGGCACCGATGACCAACACCTTCGCGTTCTTCAGCCGTTTCTGCCCGTCCACTCCCAGGTCCGGGATGATGAGGTGACGGCTGTAGCGCGCGACTTCCTCGCGCGTCAGCTCGCCGGCCGGTTCTACCAGCGGCGGCAACGGAGTCGACACCGAAAGTCTCCTTATTTGACGGTCACTGCAGTACCCACCACAACGGTAGTCCGGTCGCGATGCTTCCCGACGGCGAGTCGGCGCGCTAGGCGATCGGGTACGGCCAGGGGTTGAAGCGGCAGGTCTTGCCGTCGGGTTTGACCGACTCCGGGTCGAACCGGGCGGCGTCATTGTTGGTGGTCGAGAACGTCTGCTGCATCATGATCGGCGCCAGCCCGCCGTCCTGCCCGCATCCTTCGTGTCGCTGATAGCCCATCGCGTGCCCGATTTCGTGATTGACCAGGTACTGCCGGTAGGAGCCGACGTCCCCCTGGAACGGGACGGCGCCGCGGACCCAGCGGGCCTCGTTGATGAACACCCGAGGCTGGTCGGCGTAGGCGGGGTTGTAGCAGGAGGCCTCGAGTTGGATGTCGTAGCCGCAGCCCTCCCGCACTGTCATCGGCGAGCTGAGCGACACCCGGAAATCGGGTTCGCCGCTGTCGATCCGGGTGAACGCAAACTGCGGGTTGTGGGTCCAGCTCTTGGGGTTGGCCAGGGTTTCGCTGACCATCCGGGCGAAGCCGTCGTCGCCGCCGAATGTCGTGGTGTCGATGCCGTCCTCGA
>DASRJA010000679.1:0-2987 GCA_035649695.1 Mycobacterium sp.
GGAGCTGCCGACGAAACCGACGGCCTGGATCTCGGGGTGTTCGAGGATCGCGTCGACGGCCTCCTTGTCGCCGTGCACGACCTGGAACACACCGGGCGGCAGGCCGGCCTCGATGAACAACTCGGCCAGCCGGACCGGCACCGAAGGGTCACGCTCGCTGGGCTTGAGGATGAACGCGTTGCCACACGCCAGCGCGGGCCCGGCCTTCCACAGCGGGATCATCGCCGGGAAGTTGAACGGCGTGATGCCGGCGACCACGCCCAGCGGCTGGCGCATCGAGTAGACGTCGATACCCGTGCCTGCGCCCTCGGTGTATTCGCCCTTCATCAGGTGGGGAATGCCGACCGCGAACTCGATCACCTCGATGCCGCGCTGGATGTCGCCCTTGGAGTCGGCGAGGGTCTTGCCGTGCTCGAGCGACAGTGTTTCGGCGAGCTCGTCGACGTTCTTGTTGACCAGGTCGATGAACTTCATCAACACGCGGGCGCGGCGCTGCGGGTTCCACGCCGCCCACTCCTTCTGCGCCTCGACTGCGCCGGCGACTGCGGCGTCGACGTCGGCCGACGACGCCATCGGCGCCTTGGCCTGCACCTCGCCGGTGTTGGGGTTCATCACGTCGGCGGTGCGCTTGGACTGTCCGGCGGTGCGCTTGCCGTCGATGAAATGCGAAATCTGTGTGGTCATGAGTCTGTCCCTCGCCCGAATGGCTGAATACTAGGACATCCTAGTATCTCTCCGGCAGGGTGTGCAAGGGGCCCAACTGAGCACCAACAGCGCGAGCGGAAGCAGCACCGCGATCGTCAGCGCCGTCGTTTCGCCGATGGCCTGCGAGGCCGTGTAGTGGTCGTGGTGGGTGACGTGGAACAGCAGGTGCGGCACGGCGAACATCAGGTACGCGGCCAGCGAGGTACGCACCATGACGCGATCCATCGTGATTGCGGCGACGGCAGTGACCAATCCCAGTGCGAGGTTCATGGCGCCGTAGTCGCGCATCAGGTGTTCGGCGAACGGCGGCGCCAGGTCCACCCAGGGGACATAGTCGTAGAACACCCGCGGCGCCAGCGTCGCCACCAACCCCACCGCCAGCTCGACCAAGGTGAGGAACCACATCCCGGCCCGCAGGATCATTGCGGCGCCTTCCGTCGGTGAGGTTTGAGGTAGTGGTTGATGGCGTCGGCGTAGGGCAGGTGTCCCGAGGCGAGCTGATCGGCCATGTACTCCTCGAACGTGATCGTGCCCGCGGCGTGCCCCGGCGCCAGGTGCCCGCCGGCGCGGAAGGCGCGAAACACCTTGCCGGGGAACCGCACCGGCATGATCGGCCGTCGCTTGCCGGCCATCTCGAGGTAGCTGCGCGCGAGATCCGCGAAGGTGCGAACCTGCGGGCCGGCGAAATCAGGTGCGCGTCCGGCCGGTTCACCGAGGGCAAGACGGGCCAGTCGCGGGCCGACGTCGCGCACATCGACCGGTTGGTCGCTCACTCCCGCGGGTATCGCCATCACCGGCGGTTTGGTCAGCATTCGCATGACGACCGCGATCAGGTCGTGAAATTGCGTGGCGCGCAATACAGTCCACGGCAGGCCGGACGCGGCGATCAGTTGCTCGTCGGCGAGCTTCTGCCGGTAGTACCGGAACGGCACCTGGTCGACGCCGACGATCGAGATGTACACCAGATGCGGCGAGCCTGCCCGCTTGGCGGCAGCGACCAGCTGCTCTACGGGGTCCACGCACGCGACAATGGTGTCGACGCCCGCGACGGCTGAATCCAGCCCGCCGCCACTACGCACGTCACCCCTGACATGTTCGACATCGGCGCTGCGGGGCCGCCGTCCCCGGCTCAGCACGCGCACATCGGCACCGGCGAGCTGCAGGTGCTCCACCACGACGCGGCCGAGCGTGCCGGTGCCGCCGGTGACCAGGATTCGGGTCGTCACATAGTTATGAACCGGGCAGCCCCACCGGATGTGACAGCTGCGTGCCAAGGAATCGAAGTTTGTCGGGATTGGCGACGATCCGCAGCGCCACCACCCGGTCGTCGGTGATCTCGAAGAACAGCACACCGGCCAATGTCGAGCCGACGAATCCGAGCACCGCCGGCTCGCCGTTGATCTCCGCGCCGAAGTCGAGCCGCACGTCAGCGATCGGTCTGCTGAACGCGCCCGCCAGATAACGGGCCACCCGATCGCGCCCGGTCACAACTCGGCGCGCGGCACCCACCTGACCGCCGCCGTCGGCGGTGGAGCTGACGTTGTCGGCCAGCATCGCCGCCAGGCCGGGGACATCACCGCCGCGAGCGGCATCCAAAAAGCGTTCGACGAGCGCGCGCCAGTGTGCGGGATCCGGCCGGAACCGCGGCACTCGTTGGTCCAGTCGCTGTCGTGCGCGTCGGTGCAACTGGCGCGCGTTGGCCTCCGACGTGTCGAGGATGTCTGCGATGTCGGCGTGGCTGTAGGCGAATGCCTCGCGCAAGACAAACGCGGCGCGCTCAGCGGGGGTAAGCCGCTCCATCAGTGCGAGCATCGCGATGGATACGGCGTCGCGCTGCTCGACGGTTTCTAGCGGGCCGAGTGCGCCGTCGGCGGTGAAGACGGCCTCGGGAAGCCAAGGGCCGGTATAGGTTTCGCGACGCGCGCGGGCCGAGGTGAGTTCGTTGAGGCACAGGTTCGTCAGCGCCTTGGTCAGCCACGCGGGCAGTGACCGGATTGCATTCCGGTCGGCGGAGTGCAGGCGCAGATACGTGTTCTGTACCGCGTCCTCGGCTTCGCTCGCCGAGCCCAGCAGCCGGTACGCCAGCCCGAACAGCTGCGAGCGATGCGTTTCGAATTCCGCGGCGAAGTCGGTCACTGAGTCAAGAGTGCCACGCCGCGCTGGTGAGGACGTGACGCTCAAGGAATTCCAGTTGATCGGCGACGACCGCCTCATGCTGCGGCCCGTCGTAGATGTCGAAGTGATCTACGCCGGGATACAACCGCAGCTCTCCGCGTGGCGCG
>DASRJA010000680.1:0-10009 GCA_035649695.1 Mycobacterium sp.
TCGAGCTACAAACTTCTCATCGGCAGCATATTGCCGCGCGCGATCGCCTGGGTCAGCACCCAGTCGACCACCGGAGTGGGCAATGTCGCGCCGGTGTCCTTCTTCACTGTGGTCGGACGCTTCCCGCCGGTGCTCTCGATCACGTTGCAGCCGCGCTCCGACGGGGTGACTCTCAAAGACACGTTCGTCAACATCCGCGACACCAACGAGTTCGTCGTCAACATCGTCTCGATCGGCCTGGCAGACGCCGTGCACCGCTCTGCCTACGAATTCGATAGCGACGTAGACGAGTTCGAGGCCCTCGGCCTGAAAAAGGCCGCGTCCGAGATGATCTCGGCACCCCGCATCGGCGAGGCCCCGATCTCCTTCGAATGTGTGGTCGACCGCATCATCCCGATGCCGCCGCTGCCTGACCATGTCGTGTGGGGACGAGTCAAGCGCATCCACATCCGCGACGACCTCTACCTGCCCAACGGTCGTATCGACGTGGGCGCACTGGGGGTATTCGGGCGGCTCGCGGGCGAGTACACCATGGTCGACAACATCTTCACCACGCCACTGCCCGAAGAACTCGTCGAAGAGCTCACCGCGCTGCGCGCGAGCCGCCTCGATGGGCGCGCCACTGACTACTCGCCGATCGACACGGCTGAATGGTCACCGTCGGGCTCGACGAAGGCGGCGTCATAATGACCCAGTCAACCAACGGGTTTCGCGTCACCCGCACCCCGGCAGACACGGCCGGCGCGCCCACGGTGCTGTTGATCCACGGCTTCCTCGACGATGCGACGGTGTGGGACGGTCTGGTCGAATGCCTGGCCGGTGAGGTCCGTGCCGTGCGCTACGACCTACCCGGATTCGGCACGCGAAGCGGGTCCGTCGCCGATGCGTCCGTCGTCACGCTGGAATCGCTTGCGGCCGAGGCCGGCGACATCGTCGCGGGAATCGATGGTCCGGTGATCGTGGTCGGCCAAAGCCTCGGCACGCAGATCGCCGAGCTGGTGGCCGCGCAGCACCCCGACCACGTTCACGGGCTGGTGCTGCTCACTCCCGTCCCGCTCGGCGGCACGCAGCTCCCCGACGAGGTGGTCGCCCCGTTCCGGGCGCTTGGGGGTGACCGCGTTGCTCAGCGCAGCCTGCGCGCCGAACTGTCGCCTCACCTCGACGAAAAACAGCTGGACTGGCTGACCGACATCGCCGCCCCAGTCGCTAGAGAAGTCACGGACCACTATGTCGACGTCTGGAACAACGGGATCGGCGATGCACCTCCGACGAGTGCATACCGCGGTCCGGTGATGATAATCCGCGGCGGCGCCGACGGTTTCGCCACCGAACAGCTCGTCGATGCCATCAGCCCGCGCTTCGTCCAACCCGAACTCAAGGTCATCGACAAGGGCGGCCACTGGGTGCATGCCGAGTACCCCGGGACCGTCGCGACGATGATCCTCGACTTCATTGATGCGATCGAAGAGGTGGCGGCGTGAACCGGAAGTTACGTTACAGAACCTTTGTCACAAAACAGATTCCGCAATCGGGCCGAGGGCCGCTGCCCGATGGCAAGACCCGAATGTGGTCGCCGATCACCTCGACGCTGATCCTGGGACGACACGACGCAGTGCTCATCGACCCGCCCCTCACCACAACTCAAGCGGCAGAAGTCGGCGACTGGATCGCGGCGTCGGGACGCCAACTGCGTCAGGTTTATATCACCCACGGCCACGGGGACCATTGGTTCGGCGCAATTCCTCTGCTGCAACGATTCCCGGGAGTCGCCGTGCAAGCGACGAGCGGAACCGCCAAACTGATGGAGGCGCAGAACGATCCAGGATTTCGCGCCGAGTTCTGGGATCGGGTGTTCCCCGGACAACTACCCGGTGGAGAACTGGACGTCTCCATCGTCGACGAGCACGGCTTCGAATTCGATGGCGTCGCGCTGATTCCGGTCGAGGTCGGTCACACCGATACCGACGCGACGACGATGTTGCATGTACCCGACATGGGTCTGCTCGTTGCAGGTGACGTCGTCTACAACGGTGTGCATCTGTACCTGACCGAATCTGGTGGTGTCGCCGGCATCGACGAGTGGCTAGCGGCCCTCGACACCGCCGAACGATTACGCGCCGCAACGGTGATCGCCGGTCACAAAGATCCACGCGCCTTTGACAACCCATCACAGATCCAGGCGACACGGCGCTATCTCACCGACGCGCGCCGACTGCTCGAGTCGTCGGAAACAGCCGAGGAGTTCTACCGGGAGATGCTGCGTCTGCACCCTGGTCGAATCAACCCCGGAGCGCTGTGGGGGGCGGCCATCACGCTGCTGCCGTCGTGACAGAGGCGCTCTTGGGTGGCAGGCAGTGAGCACCGATCAATGAAAGCTGATGTCGCTCAGATCGATTGCGACCATCAGCTGATCCGGAATCGCGTTGCCGTGTTGGTCGGCACGGTAGGCCCTGCGTTTCGACGGCAGTTTGATGCCGTCCGCCTCAACGATGTCGTAGACGTATTGAACGGCAGGAAAGCCTCCGGCCACGTCGACGCGATAGTCGTGGCGGCGCAGCAGATCGTCGTCTCCGAAATAGAACTCCTGCACCGAACTGTGCGTGGCGATCTCAGGTGGAAACTCCGCCTGCAGGCCGCGCCACGTTTGGCCGTCCTCCATCACCGAAGCGATCTCGTGCACAGATACGCCGTCCAGCGTCAGCAGGAACGGCGTGGTGAGATAGGTCCACAGCGCGTAGCCGTTGAAGTAGGCGCGGTGCAGCGGATCCCACGGCGTAGAGAATTCATGCCCGTCGAACGACGCGCGAGGGCCAGCCCGTTCGGAAACTACTCTGCCGTCGAGCTTTTCGATCGCTACACGTTCAGGAGTGAAGTCGGTCTTCTGGTCATCGCCGCCGAACGGTTGTACCGAAGCCCATTCGTGGTGCAACGCCGCGGACATTCGCCTTGGCAGCGGATCTTGGGGCTGGCCTTTGATCGCCCACAGGCCTCCTCCGGTGACGATCGTCGCTTCAACGCGGATGAGTTGGCGCCAACGGTCAAGCCCGCCGTGCGCGTGGAGTACTGCGCTGAGCAAGTCGGCCATGCGAACCCTTTCTGTCGCTAACGGGCCCGAGCGCGAGTACGTCGACGCTACACCCGAAGGCGGGCCCGCCGGTTTTCGGGCAAGTAGGGCGTGATATTCCGCATTGCGCATTCGACGTACTCCTCCTTCTCCCCGACCGGCGCGACGTAGTGCAGGGCATCTGCCGCCGCGTCGACACCGTCCAGGTGTGCGATCATCCACCCCGCGAGATACGCCGAGGACAGGCAGCCGCCCGCCGTGGCCATATTGCCTTTGGCGAAAAGTGGTTGATCCAGCACCTCAACGCCGGCCTCATGAACCCACGGTTTGGACGTCGAGTCGGTGCAGGCTGGAACTCCGTCAAGCAGCCCGAGCTTGGCCAGTACCAGCGTGCCGGAACACTGCGCGCCAACCAGTTGGCGCGATGGGTCGAGCCGCAACTGCGCCATCAGGGCTTGATCCGCGACGACTTCGCGGGTCCGAATGCCGCTGCCCACGATCACCGCATCCAAGACGCTGGCTTCGCCAAGCGAGACATGTGACTCGATGACCACGCCATTCATCGAGCGGACTCGTGGACTGGGGCTGGCGATCGAGACCCGCCAGTCTGTCCTGCGAACCCGGTTGAGAACGCCGAGTGCGATCAGTGAGTCGAGTTCGTTGTAGCCCTCGAACGTGAGGATGGCGATGTGCATGGCCCGATCGTATGACCGCCAACCCAGTACGATCAAAGAATTGTCATGCATACAATCATTGAGTGGTCCAGGCCCGATATAAAGAAGTCGTCGACGCGCTGGCCGCCGACATCCGCTCCGGCAAGATCCCGCCAGGTACGCGGTTGCCGACTCATCGCGAGCTTGCATCCCGTGAAGGGCTGGCGGTGGTAACCGCGACCCGGGTCTACGCGGAGCTCGCGGCGATGGGCCTTGTCAGTGGCGAAGCCGGTCGAGGCACCTTTGTCCGGGAGGCGGCCCTGTCGGGTCGCGACGACATCGACCAGCGCGCGTTCGCCGATGACGTCGTTGACCTCAATTTCAACTATCCGTCCATACCCCGACAGGCCGACTTGCTCCGAAATGCGTTGCGAGGGCTTGCCTCCTCCGGAGATTTGGAGGCCCTGCTGCGTTACCAGTCTCACGGCGGCCGGCCTCACGAGCGAGCCTCGGCTGCGCTCCACCTCGAACAGCGGGGACTTACGGTGCCTGCGGATCAGGTGTTGATCGTCAGCGGTGCGCAGCACGGATTGGCCATCACAGCGATGGCGATGCTGCGACCCGGCGACGTGATTGCGGTCGACGCTTTGACATATCCGGGGTTCAAGGTGCTCGCCCAAATACACGGCTTGGAGTTGGCGCCGCTACCCGCACGTGTGGACGGTCCTGATCTCGACGCGCTCGCCCAGCTGTGCATGACGCGGCGAGTGCGAGCGGTCTACACGATGCCGACTCTGCACAACCCGCTCGGGTGGGTGTCCTCCGAGCAGTCCCGTAAGAAGTTGGTGGAGATTGCCCGAAAACACGGACTTCTGATCATCGAGGACGCCGCGTACGCGTACTTGGTGGAAGAGCCACCTACTCCGGTGGCAGCGCTTGCGCCGGAGTCGACAATCTACGTCTCCGGGCTGTCCAAGAACGTGGCTACCGGCCTTCGCTTCGGGTTTGTAGCTGCGCCAATGCAATACATCGAAGGCCTCACCCGCGCCATCCGCGCAACGACCTGGAACACACCCGCGCTGGTGACCGCGATCGCGACCGGATGGCTCAATGACGGCACCGTTGATCGCCTAGAAGCAGAGAAGCGTGCCGACGCGCGGCACCGCCAAGCGGTGGCCCGCGAGGTGCTCAGTGGGCTCGACCTCGTCGGGCATCCAGCCTCCTATTTCCTGTGGCTGCCCTTGCCGGAGGACGCCCGAGCCGACCGGGTGGCTATGGCGCTTATGCGCGAGAACATCTCGATATCCACGGCGGAACCTTTCGCGACGACCAAGAGCCCACCACACGCCCTCAGGTTGGCGCTCGGGTCGGTACCGCTAGACGTCCTGGCTCAGTCACTAAACCAAGTGAAACAGGCGATCGATGCCTACACGTATTGAGCGACAGCGTGTTGGGCGAACAGTGACGCCGTCACGGGTTCGGCGGAGTGAACTGGCTCAGCGTCAGCTCCGCGCCCTGCGGATCGCGAATCAGCGCGGACTTCGTCCACTCGGTATCGTCCGACGAAATCACCACGGCGCCAAGCTCTTCGGCCGTCGCCGCCGATTCGTCGCGTGACGCGACCGTGAAGCTGACGTGCCAGTGATCATCGCCACTCGCCAGCGGCGCCAACCATGCGATGGCGTCCGCGAAGCCCGGCGGGGCGGAGATGCCCTCCTGCCGCTCCCGGATTCCGGGGTCGACGGTCGCGGCGAGATGGTCACCATAACCGGGTCGCCTGATCATCGTCGCGAAGCCGATATCGTCGAATTCCCAACCGAATAGCGGCGAGTAGAACTTGGTAGCTGCCGCCGCGTCGCCGGTGTGCAGGTCGCTGAAGTTCCAGCTGCCGGGGGCGTTGACGAGTTGCGCGCCCAGCCGCCGTCGCGGCTGCCACAGCCGGAATCGCGCGCCCTGCGGGTCGGCGCAGGCCGCCAGCCGACCTCCCGGCCCGGCGTCGACGGGCTCGAGCGTGACGCGGCCACCGGTCGCGCGCACGGAATCCGCCGCCGCGTCGGCGTCCTCGACCGCGATATACGTCGTCCACTCAACCGGCGCATCGCCCTGCGCCGGCCCGATCGCCGCCACGTCTTTGCCGTCGAGCGACGCGATCAAGTACCTCCCCGTCGCGTCGGCTGGTATCGCGTCGGCAAACGTCCACCCGAACAGGTTCGCGTAGAAGTCACGGGCGGCGTCCACGTCGGATTGTTCGGTGTCGACCCAGCACGGAACTCCTTGGGGATAGCTGCGCTCACCGGTCATTGGCTTCACTTTCCTTTATTTCCAAAGTGATGCGAACTATTGTTATGTCGTCATATGTTGATATGCGTCCGTGGTTACAAACTCTGCTCCCACCCTCTCAGGTGGTCAGAGCAACAGAGGAGTTGATCGACGATGCCCGTGTCACAGATCAAGGCCGGTTCCGGCTGTAGCTGTCATTGCAATGCGTGCGAGGGTGGCCATCACTGCGGCAACCCGCCCAACTGCAACATCAGAAGGTAGCTAACTCGAACATCTCCGATTAGCCCGGCGTCGCCCGGGGTATTTCTCCTGCGTAAATAAGCGCGGGAGGTGAGGCGATGACGACGACAACCCCCAAGTACATGGCGGTGCAGGGGGCGGCGCTGCTGGTTGCGACTGGCTTCCTGGTCATCGGGATCCTCGGCTTCATCCCGGGTGTGACGACCGACTACGGGCTGCTGGACTGGACCGGGCACCATTCCGGCGCGAAGCTGTTCGGGGTGTTCGCCGTGGCGGGTGTGCACAATGTCATGCACCTGGCGTTCGGCGTCGTCGGGATGATCTTGACCCGCAGCTATGCCGCGGCGCGGGCCTACTTGATCGGCGGCGGGCTCGCCTACCTCGCCCTGTGGGTCATCGGATTGTTCATCGACGGCTCCGATCTCGTTCCGCTCAACGGTGCCAGCAACTTGCTTCACTACGCGATCGGCGGGGTCATGGTGATCCTCGGCCTCACCCTTGGCGGTCAGCGCGACCCGACCAAGCGTCGTCAACGCCGCCGTTCGCCGAAATCTGCACCAGGGCTGTAAATCTCGCTTGCCGCTACGCGATCGACAGCGCGATGCCGTCCAGGATGTCGTGCTCACTGACCACGAGCTCGTCGATGCCCGCCCGGTGGCCCAAAACGGATGCCAGCTCCTCGACGATGATCGCGCCGCCGCCGATGACGTCCACGCGGCCCTCGTGCATCGGTCCCAGCGCGGCGCGCTGCTGACGGGTCATCGCGATCAACTCGTCGCACACCTGCAGCAGGTCACCGAACCCCACCCTGGACCGGTGGATCGCCTCCGAGTCGTAGGTCGTCATCTTCTGTGCCAGCGCCGACAGCGTGGTCATGGTGCCCGCCACCCCAACCCAGGTGCGGGCCCGCTCGACAGGCACCACTCGCAGCGCCTCGCCCAGCCCATCGCGGACCGCTTCGCGCGCGGCGGCGATCTCCGCGGCCGTCGGTGGATCGGAGTGCAGGCAACGCTCGGTCAGCCGCACACATCCGATGTCGGCGGAGAAACTCGCGTCGACGTCGCGCGAGCCGAGCACCACCTCCGTGGACCCACCGCCGAGGTCGACCACGACGAAAGGTGCTGAGTCAGGGTCCAATTCGTCGACCGCACCGTGGAACGACAACGCGGCCTCCTCGGTGCCGGTGATCACCTCGGCGACAGCACCTGGGACCACTGCGCCCAAAACCTCGGCGGTCATCGCGAAGAACACGTCGCGGTTGGCGGCGTCGCGGGCGGCCGACGTCGCCACCATCCGCACCTTGGGCACCTCAAAGCTGCGCAGCAGTTCGGCGTAATCGACCAGCGCCGCCTTGGTCCGCGCCAACGCGTCCGGCGCGAATTGCCCTGTCGCGTCGACGCCTTGACCCAACCGCACGATCCGCATCTCACGATGCACGTCCTGCAATCGGCCGTCGACCTTGTCGGCGATCAAGAGCCGGATCGAGTTGGTGCCGCAGTCGATCGCCGCCACGCGCGTCAAGTCCACTTCCCTTTCTCCAGGATTCCGGCCATTGCCGGCTCGTCCGCCAACACCGCCAGCGCTTCGTCGCCAAGCGGATTCACGCCTGGACCCTTGGCCAGCGAGTGCGCGATCAGCACATGCAGACACTTCACCCGGTCGGGCATGCCACCTCCGGAGAACGTCGTGCCGAGTGACTCGATCGCATCACGCTCGGCCAGGTACGACTCGTGCGCCCGCCGATAAGCGGCGGCCAGTTCCGGATCCTGTTGCAGCCGTTCGGTCATCTCCCGCATCAGACCCGACGACTCCAGTCGGCTGGCCGCGGCCGTCAGCACCGGGTGCGTCAGGTAGTACAGCGTCGGAAACGGCGTTCCGTCAGGCAGTTTCGGCGCGGTCTTGACCACTCCGGGCTCGCCGTTCGGACACCAGTACGCGATCTCGAGCACGCCGCGGGGCTCGCGGCCCAGTTGCCGCGCGACGGCGTCAAGATCCGCTGCGTCAACCACCGGGTGCACTGGGCGCGGCAGGCGGCAGTGGAAGTGGTCCAGGTGGCGCGTCGGGTGCGATGGTCGGCGAAACACCATGCGGCGCATCGGCGATGGTGTGCCATAGCGACGTGTACCACGGGTCGCCGCTCTTCGTCGCCGCGGGCCCGCCACCGGGCGTACCGGGCACGGCCGCGTTCGCCGGCAGCTGCACCTGGTACGGAATCTCTCCTGGCATCACGAATCCGAGCCGTTCGCGCGCCTGCGCCGCAACGAACACCGGATCGGCGAGTTTGACCTTTTGCTCTTCGAGGCCTGCGATCTGCGCGCGGAGTTGCTTTTCGGTGGCCTCGAGCTGTTTCATCTCGGTGCGCTGCGCGAAATAGGTCCGCACCGGTCCCGCGATGGTCAGGGTGAGCACACAGATCACCGCGGCGAGGATCGCCGCGCGCCTGGCCGCCGACCCGAACCGTTGCTCGGACTGCTGCTCGGCCGACGCGGCAATGGATTCGCGGATGGTCTCCTTCGGCTTCTCCTTGGGCTCAGCCTCCAAGGTCGACTTTGACTCAGTCGCGCGCGGCTGACGGCGGGCAGGCGACGTCCCCTTCGGGCGGCCCGCAGGGGACCGTCGCTTCGGGTCGGGCCGTTTCGCCTCGGGCACGGGTTATTTGGCCTCCACCGAGAACCGCGGGAAGGCCAGATCACCGGCATAGCGGGCGGCGTCGCCGAGGGTCTCCTCGATGCGCAGCAGCTGGTTGTACTTGGCAACCCGCTCGCTGCGCGCCGGCGCACCGGTCTTGATCTGGCCGCTCCCGACCGCGACGGCGAGGTCGGCGATCGTGGTGTCCTCGGTCTCGCCGCTGCGGTGGCTCATCATCGTCCGGTAGCCGCTCGAGTGCGCCAGCGCCACCGCATCCAGCGTCTCGGTGAGCGTCCCGATCTGGTTGACCTTCACCAAAAGCGCGTTGGCCGCGCCCTTTTCGATGCCGTCTTCGAGGCGCTCAGGGTTGGTGACGAACAGGTCGTCGCCGACGATTTGGACGCGGTCGCCGATCGCGGTGGTCAGCGCCACCCAGCCGTCCCAGTCGTCCTCTGACAGCGGGTCTTCGATGGACACCAGCGGATACGAGTCGATCAGTCCGGCGTAGAAGTCCGACATCTGCTCGGCGGTGCGGGTCTCCTTCTCGAAGGTGTAACCCTTTCCGTCGGTGAAGAATTCGGTCGCGGCGACGTCGAGCGCCAGCGCTACGTCGGAACCCACCTTCAAGCCCGTCGCCTCGACGGCACTCAGGATCAGATCGAGCGCCGCCTTGGTGCCCGCCACGTCAGGCGCGAAGCCGCCCTCATCGCCGAGGCCGGTGGCCAGCCCCTGCTTCTTGAGCACCGACTTCAGCGAGTGGTAGACCTCAGCGCCCCAGCGCAACGACTCCTTGAAGCTCGGCGCGCCGATCGGCGCGACCATGAACTCCTGCACGTCGACCCCGGTGTCGGCGTGTGCGCCGCCGTTGAGGATGTTCATCATCGGCACCGGCAGGATGTGCGCGTTGGGCCCGCCGATGTAGCGGAACAGCGGCAGCCCCGCCGACTCCGCCGCCCCCTTGGCCACCGCGAGCGACACGCCGAGCATGGCGTTGGCGCCCAGCCGCGACTTGTCCGGGGTGCCGTCGAGATCGAGCAGCCGCTGGTCGATCGTTCGCTGGTCGGTGGCGTCCAGCCCGACCAGCTCCGGGGCGATCTCGTTGAGAACGCCTTGCACGGCCTGCTCGACGCCCTTGCCCCCGTAC
>DASRJA010000681.1:0-2776 GCA_035649695.1 Mycobacterium sp.
TACGTTCGGTGTCAGAAGAATTCGAGCGCATGGGTGATCTCATTGCCGCCGCGGACGCCGCCGCCCACGCCGCCATGACATATCGTCGCCAAGGCAAACGAGGGTCCGCACTGGCATGCTCGACGAGTGCAGACGCCCTAGCTGTCAGGTGCGGCGGCGCCTGCACGCCGGCGCTTCGTCGCGCCAGCGAGGCCTTGCCGCTGACCGACCGCGAAGCAGAGATCGTGATGCTCATGAGTGAGGGATTGTCGTATCGAGCGGTTGCCGAGCGACTGACCCTTTCCGTCCGTACTGTCGAGAGTCACATGTACCGCGCCATGTTGAAGACCGGAACGGCCACCCGCGACGAACTCGTCGCCCTGCTACCCCGCCACGACGCACTGCAGTAGTACGGCCCGAGGCCGCGGAGAGTGCAGTGCTCCACTACTGCATCCGTCATAGCGCATCGGAGCGACGATTCCCTCGCGGAGCGCGACACCCGGATGCGGTGGCCGTCGTTTCGCTAAGACGGAGTGGAGGGCACGGCGATGAGTAATGGAAGCACATCTGCGGGGCCGCGCCATCGCACGACGGGGTCCGTCACGCATCCGTCTGTTAGCCCGTATCTCACCGCTGGTGTCGCCGACGCCAGCGCGGCGGTCCGAACGTCGGTGGAGACGTCGGCTGACAACGCGTCCACCGTCGAGCAGCATCCCCCCGGCCAAGTCGACAAGAAACCGAAACGCGCCGCGGCCAAAGGAGAGCAAGAGCCCGGACACGATCAATCGGCAACGCGAAGCGCGTCGCAGTGATGTTCGATGCGGCACCGATGGCCGTTGAGCTCAGCGAGCACAAGCGCGCGCATCAGCCCAACGAGCCGATCGCCATTCTGGGCATCGGATGTCGCTTACCGGGCGGCGTCAGCTCACCGGATGACCTGTGGCAGCTGCTATCCGAGGAACGTGACGCCGTCTCGGAGTTTCCCACCGACCGCGGGTGGAATCTCGATGTGCTATTCGGGCCTGACCCCGATGCGCCCGGCGCTACATACGTGCGCGCGGGGTCGTTTCTGTCGAATGTCGGTGATTTCGACGCGGCGTTCTTCGGGATTGGTCCGCGTGAGGCCCAAGCCATGGACCCGCAGCAGCGGTTGCTTCTCGAAATAACGTGGGAAGCATTGGAGCGGGCGAGCATCGATCCGACTTCGCTTCATGGCAGTGACACCGCCGTGTTCATCGGTGTGACTGCACAGGAGTACGGCCCCCGCATCTACGAGGAGGCCGGGGGATTTTCCGGGCATCTTGCAACGGGTACTTCGGTCTGCGTCGCATCGGGACGAGTTGCCTACACGCTTGGGCTACAGGGCCCAGCGCTGTCGGTCGACACCGGGTGCTCGTCATCTTTGGTCGCAGTACATCTTGCCGTGCAGTCGTTGCTCTCGGGTGAATGTCACTTGGCGGTTGCGGGCGGTGCAACGGTGGTGTGCTCGCCCAGCAGTGTTGTCGGACTCGGCCGACAGGGCGCGCTCGCGCAGGACGGCCGATCCAAGCCGTTCGCTGCATCGGCGGACGGGTTCGGCCTCGCCGAAGGCGCCGCGGTGCTGGTGCTGGCCCGACTGTCGCATGCGCGCGCACTCGGATATCCAGTACTTGCGCTCGTCCGGGGCACCGCGGTCGGACAGGATGGGGCCTCCAATGTGCTGTCGGCCCCCAGCGGTCCAGCCCAGCAGCGGGTAATTCGTCAAGCCCTGAGGGCAGCGGACCTGACTGCAGGTGACATCGACGTGGTCGAGGGGCACGGGACTGGCACTCGAGTCGGCGATCCGATCGAAGCAAAAGCGTTGCAGGAAACCTACGGCGAGGCCCACTCCTCGGCCCGGCCACTGCTGGTCGGCTCGGTCAAGTCGAACATCGGTCATACACAGTGGGCGGCCGGCGTCGCCGGGATGATCAAGGTCATACAGTCGATTCGGCACGGCGTGGTGCCTGCGACCTTGAATCTGGATTCACCTACGCCGCAGGTGGATTGGTCGTCCGGAACTATCAAGTTGGTCGGTACCGCATGCCCGTGGCCCGACCAAGCCGGTCGACCGCGGCGTGCCGGGGTGTCGTCGTTCGGCATCAGCGGGACGAATGCTCACGTCATTATCGAAGAGGCGCCGGCGAAGCGTCCGACTGTGGAGTCGGCCCCTCATCCCCCCGCAGCGATGCCGTGGGTGTTGTCAGCCAAGTCGGTGCAGGCGGTGGCTGATCAAGCGGCCCGGTTGCGGCAATTCGTCGAGCAACGCAGCGACCTCGATCTGCATGACCTGGCGTACTCACTCGCCGCCACTCGGACACTATTCGACTACCGCGCGGTTGCGGTCGGAACCGACCGTGACGAGTTGTTGAGCGGATTGGCGGCGATTGCCACCGGCACACCGGCACCGAATGTAGTTACTGGTAAGGCCGCTGCCACCGGGGGGACGGTCTTCGTCTTTCCCGGCCAGGGGTCGCAGTGGGCGGGCATGGCGGTGGAACTCCTGGACTCTGCTCCGGTGTTCGCCGATCAAATGCAGCTCTGCGTGGCCGCTTTCGCCGAGTTTGTCGATTGGTCGCTGCTCGAGGCTTTGCGTGGCGAGATCGGCTCTCCGAGCCTCGACCGGGTGGATGTGGTGCAGCCCGTGCTTTTCGCGGTGATGGTGTCGCTGGCGGCGCAATGGCGAGCGCTAGGAATCCAGCCCGATGCCGTCATCGGCCATTCGCAGGGCGAGATCGCCGCCGCCTACGTCGCGGGCGCCCTGTCTTTGCGGGAGGCC
>DASRJA010000682.1:0-8485 GCA_035649695.1 Mycobacterium sp.
CGCGCGATGGCGGTGATGGCTTCCGGCGTCGGGGATCGACTGTGGCCGAACGATGTTCGGCTTGCGGCGCCCCCGAATCCCGTCGTTGCGGTTCCCGAGGAGCTGCCCGAGTTGGACCGGGAGTGGCGCGCCGCGTTCGACGCCGCCGGCGCCCGGTTGACCGACGCGGGTGCACGCATCGTCACCGTGGACATCGCACCGTTCCTGGCGGCGGCCAAGCTGCTGTACGACGGCGCATTGGTGAGCGAACGCTACGCCGCCGTAGGCGAATTCATCGGCGCGCATCCGGACGCCGCGCTGGATCCGACGGTGCGGCGAATCATCAGTGCGGCGCGCGATATCCCGGCGCATCGACTGGTGCGCGACCGCCGTGAAGTTGAGCGGTTGCATGCCGTTGCGATGGCCGCGCTCGACGGCGTCGACGCGCTCGTGGTGCCGACCGCTCCGATGCATCCCCGCATCGAAGAGGTGGCCGCCGATCCCGTCGGCGTCAACTCGCGCATGGGCACCTACACCAACTTCTGCAATCTGTTCGACCTGTGCGGGGTGGCCGTCCCTGCGGGTACGGCGGGGGAAGCTCAGTTCGGAATCACGGTGCTAGCGCGTGCGTTCGAGGATGCGGTGGCATTGGACATCGCAGCTCTGGTGTCGAACGACCAAGCGCCCGCCGATGTTTGGCCGCTGGCGGCGGCCGACTCGGTCGAGCTGGTGGTCTTCGGGGCGCACCTGAAGGGCGGACCGCTGGTTCACCAGCTCACCGACCTCGGTGCGCGGTGGACCGGCGAGGTCACGACGGCGCCGCGCTACCGGATGTCGGTGTTGCCGACCACTCCCGCCAAGCCGGCGATCACGCGGGTACCTGACGGCGCTATGGGCGCGGCGCTACTCGGGCATCGGTGGCTGTTGTCGCCCGCCGCGCTGGGCCGGTTCCTAGCGGCGCTGCCGGCGCCAATGCAACTCGGCAAGGTCGAATTCGACGACGGCACATGGCGAACTGCGTTCGGCTGCGACGGCGCCGCAGCCACGGGGGTGGATATCAGCGCCTACGGCAGCTGGCCGGCGGCCATCGCGGCAGGCGCCGTTTGACGCCGCTCGTCAGTCGGGCTTCCGCCACACCGATACGTGACGTGTGCTCTCATGCGTAAAGGGCTTGCGGTCCCAATCTTCCCAGCGATCGACCAGAACCATGCCCGCGATGCGTGCCATTAGGTCCAGCTCGGACGGCCACACATACCGGAACGGGATTGAGCGCCGGCCGCGGTCGTCGACGTAGTTGGAACTCATCTCCTGTGTGGCGCAGTCGTATACGTCATAGGCCCAGTCGACGTCACCGACCGCGAACGGAACCACCCCTTGGCCGGGGGCAGCGGACGCAATGCGGGCACGCCGACGCGTGCATCGGCGAAGTCACCGATCGTCACACCGATGGCGGCTCCGCCCGGCTTTGCATGTAGCCGACTGACCATTGCCCGGGACAGGTCGATGCCGTGCACCTCGACGCCGCGCTGTGCGAGTGGCAGCGCGATACGCCCTGTCCCAATACCGAATTCAAGCACCCGATCCTCGCCGGCCAGTTCCGCCAAGAGTTCAACCGCCGGACCGGCGATGCTCTCGTCGAACATGTCTGCCGTCGCTTCGTCGTAAGTCGCGGCGACGTCTTCGCCGAAATAGCCGTCTGGTTCGTACATAAACGAACGACGGTACGCGGCAAGAGGCCAGTTATCACATGCATTTATCGCGCACGGCGTGCAATAACTGGCCACCCGACGGGCTAGGGCGAGCTGTCGCTAGGGGCTGGCGTGACACCTGCCACTGGCATCGTCGAAGATCATCACGACCGGCGAGAGGTCGATGGTCTGCCCAGCGCTCGAGGGCTGCGCCGGCTGGCGTTCCATTGCGGACGTCTGTCCATGGCAATGCAGATTCTCATTGGTGTTGTTATACCTAATGCTGGCGGTATAGATCTGCCCGGCAGGCACGTTGTTAAAGGTGAACGCTGGATCCGGGCGTCCACCGGAGGTGTGCTGCTTGGCAAGCTCACCGCCCTTGTCTCCGTTCAACGTGACATCCCAGACCATGCCTGGCGGCGGCGGATCGCCATGCCACATCACGGCAGGGACGCGCACAGTGGCCGTCCCAGCGTCGGTGTCAGCCAGCGCTGGTGACGCCGCGCTGAGTCCGAAGGCCAATAGCGCGGCGCCGGCCAACCCCATCATCGGGAGCCGCGTCACAAGTGTGTTCCTCATTGGTGTGTCCTTTCGCATGGACAAGTACGGGCGAACATGTCACGCGCCCAAACTATGAGTCGGACGAATCGATGGCTCGCTTGTGTGCACAACCCGCAATGACGGCGATTCCCAGTCTTTTTCGCATTGTGCCCAGTCGGTCCTGGGCGCATCAACGCACGTCCGCTAACGCTGCGGTGTATCCCGCCGTGCCAGCTCGGCGAGCATCGCGTTGTATGCGGCCAACTCCGCGTCGTCGTCGCGGTCGGCGGCGCGGTCAAGGCGCTTGGCCACCCGCTGGTCGCTGCGTCGCCACTGGATCAGCAAGGCGATCATCACCACGACAAGTGGCACTTCGCCAGCCGCCCAAGCGATTCCGCCACCCAGTCGTTGATCGCCGAGCAGGTCGGTGTGCCAGCTTAGCCCCAGTGACCGATAGAACGTCTCGCCCAGAACTGTCTGCATGCCCATCAACACGACACCGAAGAACGCGTGCAACGGCAGCGACGCGAACACCATCGCGACCTTGCCCAACTGCGGAATCTGCCGAGGTGTCGGGTCGATGCCGATCACCACCCAGTAGAAGAGGTATCCGCTGAGCAGGAAATGGATGTTCATCAGCATGTGCGCGGCATGGTTGCTCACCGCTGCGTCGAACACGCCGCCCAGGTAAAGCCCGTAGAAGCCCGCGACGAACACCACGGTGGCCACGATCGGGTGGGTGAGGAACCGCGACACACGCGAATGCAACGCCGCCAGCAGCCATTCCCGCGGCCCAGGCGGCTCTCCCCGTCCCGCGGTCGGCAGCGCGCGCAGCGCAAGCGTCATCGGCGCGCCCAACACCAGCAGGATCGGCACCAGCATGGACAGCAGCATGTGTGCCACCATGTGCATCGAAAACATCGCCGGCATGTAGCGGCCCAGCCCCGACGACGTGGTGAACAACAGCACCGCGCAGCCGCATAGCCACGCGACAATGCGCCCCGTCGGCCACGCGTCGCCACGGCGGCGCAACCGGCGCACCCCGACCAGGTACAGCAGCGCCATGACGATCGCCGCGGTGCCGAAGATGAGGTCGAACCGCCAGTCGAACAACACCCGCGCAAGCGTCGGCGGCCCGTCAAAGCCGTAACCGATCGCCACCTCGACAGGACTCGGCTCCGTCAGCATTGGCGGCGGCGGTGTGCGGCCCAACCCGACCGCGATACCGAACGTCGCTCCGAAGACAGCCGCCTCGACCAGTGCCAGCCGGATCAGCGGCGCGCGGGCTTCCTGATCGGTCTTCAGCGCCACCAGCCCGCTGCGACGCTGACGCCATCCGATCAGGCCGAGCACACACAGTGCAGTGAGCTTGCCGATCACCAACCACCCGTATTCGGAGCGCACAAGCTCAGGCAGTTGGATCCGCACCAGCGCGTTGACCACACCGCTGCCCGCCATCGCCACGAAGCACCACAGCGCCAGCGCCGAAAACCGCCGGGCCGCGAGGTCCGCGTGTTCCCCCGAACGCATCGCGTGAGCCAGCAACGCCAGCAGGCCGCCCGCCCATAACGCGCCCGCGGTGAGATGAATGAGCAGGCTGTTCGTGGCCAGATCGTGTGCGCCGCCGGCCGACGAATGTCCGGTGAGGCCCAGCGGTACGAGCGTGATCAATGCCCCCGCCAGCAGCACCGGCGTCCACCCCCACCGAAGCACCGGAAGGCTGGCGAGCGTGACCGCGGCCGCGATGAATGCGGTCCAGCGCCACGCCGAGGCGGTGTCGACGAGGCTGGCCGCCGACCAGATGTCGACCGGATTGAGGTTTTCGCGCAGCGGGTGCCCCGACACATCCGACACCGTCATCGGCACGAGCAGCGCCGCACAGACCGTCCACACCGCCGACGCGGCCGTACCGAGCCGCAGCGCGCGATACCCGGCCGCGTCGAGCACGCCGTTGGTCTGCGGCGGCACCAGAAACGCCGCGAACAGGAACGATCCCGCGGCCAGCACGGCTGCGATCTCGCCCGCCGCCCGCACGAACGGCAGCCCGTAGGTGGTCGCAGGCCCGGGGTTGGGCAGCCCGGTGGCAGTGAGCGCGTCGGCCAGCGACAGCGCGCCGATCCCGGCGGCCACGGCCCCGGCCAGCACTCCGATGCCGACCAGCACGGGCCACACCGCGCTGCTGCGCACGCTCGGGGCCACCGTGGTCATGCGCCCAGCGTATGGCGTGTAGCTAGGTGGTCTCGGTGCGGAGGCGGCGGAACTCCATCTCACGCGCATAGAACTGTTCGCGAGCGATTTGCTCGACCCTATCCATGTCACTTAGGACGGCGCGGAGCTCGTCGCGGAACGCGGTGCGCCGCTCGACAAGGTCATCCGCGGGTTTCAGCAGATGCTGATCGGCGACCACTTGCCGCGCAGTCGCGAACAGCAGCGCAGAGACGGCCTCGTTGCTGCGCACCCGGTTCTGCGCGACGTACTGTCGGCCAACGCCAAGGGCTTTCTTGGTCAGTTCCTTCTCGCCGATTTCCGCGGGCGCGTCGCGCAGCACATCCGACACGATCTCGTACGCCTCGAAGAACGGCCGCAGCATCGCGCTGGCGATTAGCGGCTTCTTGGCGCGCAGCAGCGTGGCGATCTGGTCACCGCCCGCGGCGACGTGGGCCTCCCAGTCCTCATGCCACGACATCTCCTCGGCCACATGCTCGCGAAACGCGGTGGAGTCGGCGAAGTAGAAGTCGAACTTCAGGAGATCCCGCAGCCGCATTGCCTGCGACCAGAACGCTTCGAGCCGGTCGGATTCCACCCGCCACGCATACGCGAGAGCCAACTCGACGATCGACGTTTCCATGAACGCATCGATGACGGTGTTTCGGTAGAAGGCCGCCTCGTGCTCGTCTTCGGGCGCGATCCTCCAGACGGTCTCCCTGCCGCCCTCGACGGCCGTAACGGGGTGGCCGTTGGACAACGCATCCAGCGCCGCGCGGACGCCGTCAGCTGTGCGCAACCGCAACGCGCTGTTGGTCATTGGGGCTTGCTTGCGTTCCAGATAATCCAACGAGTCCTGCAGGGTGTGATGGATCTGGTCAAGCGTCAGCGCGACACCGCGGGTCGTCAGCAACAGGGCCGACACAAGCCCCGTCGCGTTCACCGGTGTCGCCCGCAGGATTCGCCATGACACTTCGAACGCCATCTTCTGCAACGCAAGGCGTTTGGCGGCTTCGTCGGTGGTCATCGGCCCGTGTGGCGCACCTAGGTACTCGCGCATCGACACCGCTTCGGGAAAGCGGACGTAGATCTTGCCGTAGTTGCGCTCGCCCTGCGCCTTGATGAAGTTGTACATCCACGACAGACCCTCGGGCGTTTTCTCGCCGCCCCGCGCGTACCGCGCATACTCGGCCGTCTCGTGCAATTGGTCGAAGCTGATCGACACCGGTTGCAAGAGGATGTCGTCGCTGCGCCCGTCGAGGTAGGCGTCGGCGACGTAGGCGAGCAGACCGAGCTTGGGCGGCAACATCTTTCCGGTGCGCGACCGGGTGCCCTCGATCGACCAGCTGAGGTTGAACCGTTTCTCGACGATGTAGCCGACGTACTGTCGCAGCACGTACTTATACAGCGGATCGTCGAGCTTGCGTCGCAAGAAGATGACGCCGGAGTGGCGCATCAGCGGGCCCATGAAGCCGAACGACAAGTTGATGCCCGCGAACGTGTGAACCGGAGGTAATCGGTTCTCCTGCATCGCCACCGGCACGATGACGCCGTCGAGATAGGACCGGTGCGAGAACAACAGTACGGCGGGATGACGTTCCAATCCGCGTCGCATCGTTTCGACTTCTGCGCGGTCGTAGTCGACGTTGGGATCGAAGCCGCGGCTGAAGATGGCTCGTCCCAAGGACGGGATCAGGTCGACAGAAAACCGGCTCCAGCCAGTCGAGAGCTCGTCGAGCATCTCGCCGGCCTTCTCCACCGTCGCGCCGGGAATGCGTTCCAGACCGTCGCGAAACCGAGACGACGCCAGGATCTCGGGTTTGATCAGTCGCGGCGACTTATACTCAGGGCCCAGCAGGCGCAATTCGACACGCTCGATCGCCAGGATCGCGCGGCGAATGACGAATCGCGCGAATTCCCTGGGGTTTTCGGCGACGGTGGTCTCGTTCCACTGCTGGCGAAGTTCTGACACCTTCGCCGGCTCACCAGCCACCACTCGGGCCCGCGACGGGTCCTTGCGCAAAATCCGCTTCTGCAGGATCTCCGGAGGGCGATACGTATCCCGGCCCGACAGAAACGAGACGATCTTGGACCGCGTGGGCAGACCGCCGGGGACCCAGAACACGCGCACCGGGACGACCGACCGATCTGCGTCTGCGTCCAACTCCTCGACGAGGCGCGCCAGGGTTCCCGGCGGTGGGTCGTCGTCGGCAGGCAACCGCAGCACGTCAACGTTGGAGTCGGGGTGCTCGCGCCGCTGGCGTTCCAGCCAGTCGTTAAGCAGTTCCTCTTCGGCCGGCGACGACACCGACGCCAGCACCAGCGCGTCGTCAGTGGCTGTGAACGGCGCGAACTGATCGGCGGAGATTTTCACGGCCGACCTTTCGCGGCAGCCTTTTTCGTCGTTTTCTTAGCGGCCGCCTTTTTCACGGGCTTCTTCTCTGCGGCTTTCTTGACGGTCGCCTTGGCCGCCTTGGCCGGCGTCTTCTTCGCTGACGCCTTCGTCGCGGATTTCTTCGCAGGCGCCTTCTTACGGGTGTACAGCGCCGGTGTCGGCAGCTCGTCGTGCGGCCAGTCATTGAGCGTATCCAGGTACAGCTGACGGACCTCGTCGATGCGGTCGGTGAGGTTGTCGTGGGTCCAGTCCTCGACGGGGATCGGCGGGTACACCACTACGTCGACGGTGCCGGGGTTGAATGTGCTCGAGTCGCGGGCCGCGATGACCTCGGCATTGCGAATCACGATGGGCACGATCGGGATTCCGGCGGACATCGCGATGCGGAACGGTCCCTTCTTGAACGGGCCCACCTCCGTTGTGTCCAGCCGCGTGCCCTCCGGTGCGATCAGGATCGACAGCCCCTTGCGTGCCAGCTCCTCAACCTTCTTCAGTCCTTCGATCGCCTTCTTGGGGTCGTCGCGGTCGATGAAGGCGGCGTCCATGATCTTGCCCATCGTGCCAACGATGGGATCGTTCTCGAGCTCCTTCTTTCCGACCGACGTGAAGTTGTCCTTGACCAATGCTCCCGCGATCATCGGATCGGCCTGGTTGCGGTGGTTGAAGATGAAGACGGCAGGCCGCTGCACGGTCAGGTTTTCCTCGCCCAACACGTTGAGGTTAACCCCGGTGACGGTCAACAAGGTGCGGCCAAAGGTCGAAGTGAAGAAGTTGACGCCCGTGCGTTTGTTACGCGTCAGCAGGCCCAGCCCCAGCGCGCCCGCGGCGATCGGCACCATGGACGCGATACCGGCGGCGGTGCGCAGTTGCGAGACCGGATTGCTTCCACTGCGGCTGGTGAATCGCAGCACGGGCCAACCGCGTTTGGCGGCCACCGCTGCGAGCTTGCCCGCGGGATTAGTTGGCCGCGGGTTGCCGACGAGGTACATCAGCGCGACGTCTTCGTCGCCGTCGGCGTAGAAGTAGCTCTTCGACAGATCGACGCCGTTCTTTGCGGCGAATGCCTGTACCGCCCTGGCCTTTCCGGGGCCCCAGATGATTGGCGTCTTCACCTCGCCGGTCAGGCAGCCGTTGTCGTCGAGCTCGAACTTGTTGCTCAACACGTTTGCGATACCCAGGAACCGGGCAACAGGCTCAACTTGCACCGTCAACGCCGACGAGCTGAGCACGACGGTGTGGCCGCGGGCCATGTGGGCACGGACAAGTTCGCGCATCTCGGGATAGATGCGGCCGACGATCTTCTGCACGAAGAGACGTTCAGCCAGTTCGTCGATGTCCTCCAATGAGTTGCCGCGCAGCATGCGCGCACCCTTGCCGATGAGATCCTCGAACTCGGAACGACCGAGCTGATGATTGAGGCCGGCCTGCACCATGCCGATGAATTCGCCCACTGACATCTGGCGACGGCGCAGCCGATCTTGGGTCATGATCACACCGGTGAACCCGGCGACGAGGGTGCCGTCGAGGTCGAAGAACGCGCCGACCTCGGGGCCAGGTGGACTGCCTTCGATTTCGGCGACCGACCCTGGCAGCCGCATGGTCCGTGGATTGGGCTGACCGTTGGCCGAAGTCATTGCGCCGCACTTCCGTTCGGTGACACAGGGGTGGGTTCTAGGGC
>DASRJA010000683.1:0-6725 GCA_035649695.1 Mycobacterium sp.
CCGTAGCGGTCCTTCATCGCGTCGGGTTCGCTGGCGAGGTCGAACGCCGCGCGCGCGGCAGGCGACTCGATCATCGCGTAGGCTTGGCGATAGAACGCTTCGTTCGCGACGAGCACGTCGCCGGCGCCGAGCTCGGAGAAGCCCGCGTCGAGCTCGTGCAGCAGCTCCTTGCGTCTCGCGCGCCGCGCCTCGTCGACGTCCTTCGGCGCGTTGAGGTCGCGGACCTGGAAGCGCCGGGACGCGGGATTGTCGCCGACCGAGAACGGAGCGTGCGCGGCGCTCAGGTAGCCGGTGCCCATGAAGCTGCCCGCGGACGGAACGCAGACGTAGGGCGGCAGGTCGTTGCGCCCGCCGAGCTCGTGGGCGACCACGGCGCCGAGGCTCGGGTAGGTGATCGCGGGGCTCGGTTGGAACCCGGTCAGCATCGTGTGCGTGCCGCGGTCGTGATCCGCTTCGGTGTGCGTCACCGACCGGATCACCGCGATCTTGTCCGCGATCTCCGCCGTGCGGCGCAGCAGGTCCGACAGCGGCTCGCCTTGCAGCTTGGACTTAACGGTGCCGAACGGGCCGCGCACCTCGACGGGCGCCTCGGGCTTCGGGTCGAAGGTGTCGAGGTGGCTCAGCCCGCCGCCGAGATGCAACTGGATCACCGCCTGGGCGCGCGCTCCCTTCAGGTGACGCGACGCGGGCGCGGCGGGCCAGATGTCGCTCGATCGCAGCGGAAACGCGAGACCCGCGAAGCCAAAGCCGAGCTGGACCTTCAGGAACTCGCGGCGAGTGGAGTCGGGCATGATTGGTCAGGAGTGGCGACCGCCGCATTCTAGGCAGCCCTCCTCGGACGAGAGGCGGCCTCGTTCGTTTGGTGCCAGGTCCAGGAACTGGAGGACACGGCGCAAGGAGGCACAAGCGGCTGGGGCATCTCCGCAGGCACGTGCAACCGACAGTGCCAGGTCCACTCGAATCCACCAGTGCCGTCTCTTGCCCTGGCTTCGCGAGCCCGGTGCGCTTGGCACGTCGATGACTGCGGCGATTCGCGCCAAGGGGTGCGCGTGAGCAGGCATGTTCGGTCCTGCGCATCTGCTCGCGCCGCGACGCGCGTATGACATTTCGAGGATTGCATGGGGGTGCCATTAGTTCCCATTGCGGCTACCCTTCTGCGCACCTGACCGCCCCCATGGCGGGGACGCACCAAAAACCACTCAAAGGGAAAATCCATGCAACGTCTCGCAACGACGCTTGCCGTGATGGCAATTGCTGCCACGGCGACAGCGCAGTTCACCGTCACAGTTCCGAACGGCACCGCCAGTGTCGAAGGCAATACCAGCAACGCGTTCCCCTGGGGCCGCGGTGGCACGGGCCTGCGCCACGTGAGCATCTACGACAGCACGAACTTCACGCTGCAGGGCATCACGACGCCGATCATCATCAGCCAATTGCGCTACCGCCCGAACGCCAGCGCGTCGTCGCTCGCGTCGAGCTACCCGAGCGCGTGCACGGTGCAGCTGTCGACCTGCCCGATCGACCAGAGCGGAGTCGTCGCGGGCCTGCCGCTCAGCACCTACGTGGGCGCCAACGTCACGACGTGCTTCAGCGGTCCGATGTCGTGGCCCGCGGCCGCCGCGGTGCCAGGCCCGTGCCCCTTCCTGATCACGGTCCCGTTCAGCACGAACTTCGTCTACGACCCGACGGCGGGCGACCTGACGATCGACACGGACATCCCGATCCAGGCGTTCACGGGCACGAGCCTGCAGCTCGACGTGCAGTCCACGGGCTCGCTGAGCAGCCGCGCATACATCAGCACCGGTTATCCGACGGGCGCGACGGCGATCACGCAAAACCACGGCGTGGTGTGCGAGATCACCTACGTGCCCGCGGCGGGGCTCTATCCCGCCTTCACGGGGACGCCGCGTACCGGCCCGGTCGGCCAGCTCGTCAACTTCACCGACCAGACCTACACCAGTGACCCAGGTGGCGTCACGTCGTACGCCTGGGACGTGAACGGCGACTCGGTCACCGACTACACGACCCAGAACTGCTCGCACACCTACACGGCCGAGGGCAACTACAACGTCACGCTGACCGTGACGAGCGCCATGTTCGGCACGCAGTCGCTGACCAAGACCAACTACATCGTGATCGACGCCGTCGACGCGAGCTTCACGTCCGCGGTCCTGACTGCCACGCTCGTGGCCTTCACCGACACGTCGACCGGCAATCCGACCAGTTGGGCGTGGGACTTCACGAACGACGGCATCGTCGACAGCAACTTGCAGAACCCGGCGTTCCTCTATCCGGCGCCCGGCCAGTACACGTGCAAGCTGACGGTCACGGACGCGTTCAGCAACGACACGGTGACGCAGAACCTCGGCATCGGCATCATCCCGGTGCCCGGCTTCGGCTCGACGTTCAGCAGCGCGACGGCGACGCGCGGCCTCTGGTTCCAGTCACCGACGCGCTTCTCGATCATCACGGCCAGCGTGCCCGACGAAACTGCCAATGGCACGCAGAACGTCGCGATCTACCGGTTGGCCGCGGCGCCGCCGGTCTTCTCCGCCACGGCTACCGGCGGCCTGGAGTTCTATGCGAACCTCCAGCCCAGCGGGACCCCCATCCCGTGTGTGGTCAGCTACGACGTAGGTGAGTTCGTCGGCGTGCTCGGCGCCTGCGGCTCGACGACGATGCTGAACTCCTACGCCACGCCAGCGGGTCCGTTCGCGTCCTCGGTGCTCGGCAACCCGACCACGCTGACGCGCTTTGGCACGCAGTTCAACATCAACACGGCCGGGCCCAACAACCCCTACTGGCAGGAGCCTGCCGGCGCCATCAGCCGCGTGGTCCTCGGCGTCACGGCGTGCGCCGCGATCCCCTACGGGGTCGGCTCGCCCTCGGGCCTGGGCCCGGCAGCCCCGAAGATGAGAGGGACTGCACTGCCGTTCATCGGTCAGACCGCCGTGCACACGGTCACGAACAACGACGCGCTCGTGCTGCAGCTGATGGTCGGTGGCTTCGGTCGTCTGTCGATCCCGGTCCCGCCATTCGGCACGATCCTGATCGGCAGCGTCGACCTGATCGACGTCATGAACGGCGGCGTGCCGGCCGGGCCGGGCAACACTACGTGGTCCTTCGCGATCCCGGCGCTCCCGGCCCTCGTGGGCCAGAGCATCAACTGGCAGAACGCCAACATCGTGATCCCGACCGGCGAGTGGTCGATGTCGAACGGCGTCGAGTGGTGGATCGGCAACTAGTCGCGACCTGACCAGCCCGGCGAAGCGCCCGCCAAGGGCGCTGGCAGTGAGAACGAGGCCGCTCCCTCGGACGAAGGGGCGGCCTCGCTTCGTTTGGCCCGTTCGGTCCTGCGCATCACCTGGGTGTTGAACGTGCGCGAGGGGAATCTCTGGTCTTTCATCCCCCTGCCTCACAGGTACCGTTCCTCGCTTCGCGCGACCCCTCGGCGGGGTCGCTTCAGGAATCTGACTGTCCCCAAACCAAGAGAACACCATGCAACGTTTCTCATTCCTGCTTGCAGCGTTGACTGTTGCTGCGACCGCCTCGGCCCAGTTCACCATCACCGTTCCGAACGGAACTGCCACTGTCGAAGGCAACACCAGCAACGCGTTCCCGTGGGGTCGCGGCGGCACCGGCCTGCGCCACGTGAGCATCTACGACAGCTCGAACTTCACTCTGCAGGGCGTCACGACGCCGATCATCATCAGCCAGCTCCGCTACCGCCCGAACACGAACACGTCGTCGCTCGCATCGAACTACCCGATCGGGGGCACGGTGCAGCTGTCGACCTGCCCGATCGACCAGAGCGGAGTCGTCGCGGGCTTGCCGCTCAGCACCTACGTGGGCGCCAACGTCACGACGTGCTTCAGCGGTCCGATGTCGTGGCCCGCAGCCGCCGCGACGGCCGGTCCGTGCCCGTGGCTGATCACGGTCCCCTTCAGCACGAACTTCGTCTACGACCCGAACCAGGGCGACCTGACGATCGACACGGACATCCCGATCCAGGCGTTCACGGGCACGAGCCTGCAGCTCGACGTGCAGTCCACGGGCTCGCTGAGCAGCCGCGCATACATCAGCACGGGCTATCCGACGGGCGCGACGGCGATCACGCAAAACCACGGCGTGGTGTGCGAGATCACCTACGTGCCGGCGACGGGCCTGCACCCACAATTCAGCGCGACGCCGCGCACCGGCCCGGTCGGGCAGCTCGTCCAGTTCACCGACCAGACCTACACGAGTGATCCAGGTGGCGTCACGTCGTGGGCTTGGGACGTGGACGGCGACTCGGTCACCGACTACACGACCCAGAACCCCTCGCACACCTACACGACCGAGGGCAACAAGACCGTCACGCTGACCGTGACGAGCGCCATGTTCGGCTCGGCGTCGATCACCAAGACCAACTACATCGTGATCGACGCCGTCGACGCGAGCTTCACGTCCTCGGTCCTGACGGCCACGCTCGTGGCCTTCACCGACACGTCGACCGGCAATCCGACCAGCTGGGCGTGGGACTTCGAGAACGACGGCATCGTCGACAGCAACTTGCAGAACCCGGCGTTCTTCTATCCGGCGCCCGGCCAGTACACGTGCCGGCTGACGGTCGCGGACGCGTTCAGCAACGACACGACGACGCTGACCTTCGGCATCGGCATCATCCCGGTGCCGGCCTTCGGCTCGACGTTCAGCGGCCAGCTCACGCGCGGCTTCTGGTTCCAGTCACCGACGCGCTTCTCGGTCGTCTCGGCCAGCGTGCCCGACGAAACCGCCAATGGCACGCAGAACGTCGCCATCTTCCGGTTGGCCGCAGCGCCACCGGTCTTCTCGGCCACCGCTACCGGCGGTCTCGAGTTCGTGGCGCTGAGCCAGCCGAGTGCGAGCCCCATCCCGTGTGTCGTCAGCTTCGACGTCGGTGAATACGTCGGCGTGCTCGGCGCCTGCGGCACGGCGACGATGATCAACTCGTACGCCACGCCGGCGGGTCCGTTCGCGTCCTCGGTGCTCGGCAACCCGACCACGCTGACGCGCTTCGGCACGCAGTTCAACATCAACACGAGCGGGGCCAACCAGGCCTACTGGCAGGAGCCAGGCGGCCAGATCAGCCGCGTGGTTCTCGGCGTCACCGCGTGCGCAGCGATCCCCTATGGAACGGGCTCGCCGTCGGGCCTCGGCCCGGCAGCGCCGTCGATGAGAGCGAGTGCACTGCCGTTCGTCGGCCAGACCGCCGTGCACCAAGTCACGCAGAGCGACGCCCTCGTGCTGCAGTTGATGGTCGGTGGCTTCGGTCGCTTGTCCGTCCCGGTCCCGCCATTTGGCACGATCCTGATCGGCAGCCTCGACCTGATCGACGTCATGAACGGCGGCGCACCGGTCGGGCCGGGCACCTACCCGTGGTCCTTCGCGATCCCGCCGAACCCGGTGCTCGTCGGCCAGAGCATCAACTGGCAGAACGCCCACCTCGTGATCCCGACCGGCGAATGGGCGATGTCGAACGCGATCGAGTGGTGGATCAACAACTAGACGCGAGCTGACCAGCCGGGGCGAAGCGCATCGCTTCGCGCTCGGCACTGGCAGTGAGAACGAGGCCGCTCCTCCAGACGAGGGGCGGCCTCGTTCGTTGTTGGCGTGAGGTGCAAAACGGATCAGCGCGGGAGGCGCCCGTGCTCCCTACAATGCGCGCGCGATGGACGAAACCAGGCTCTCGCGGCAGTTCCTGAGGGTGTTCCTCGTCTTCCTGATCCTCACGGCGCTGCTCGCGATCAGCATCGTGTTGTTCGAGGACAGGAACCAGACCCGGTGGCGCATCCTCGGCACTTCGAGCGTGATCTCGGTGGCCAGCGTCGCCGCGATGGCGTGCGCCGCCTTCCGCGAGCGCGGCCAACTGCGCTGGCTCGGCAATGTGGGCATGTCCCTCTGCTTCGCCGCGGCCGCTGGCATCGTGGTGGCGATCTGGGACTTCGTGCACGACGAGACGTACGGCAGGTTCCTCGGCTGCCTCTCGACCGTGGCGGGCTTCACGGCGCTCGGCCAGCTGTTGTGGCTGATGCCGCTCATCCAGCCGCACCGCTGGGTGCAGAAGGCGACTACGTACACGATCGCCGTGCTCACGATGCTGATCTGCTTGCAGATCGCCGCGCGCATCACAGACGCCGCGTGGGATCGCCTCTGGGTCGCCATCGCGATCGTGGTGACGCTGCAGGTCCTCGCGCACCCGATCCTGTGGCAGCTGGGGCGACGGGCCGGCGGCGCCGCCCAGCGCCGTCTCCTGCTGAGCCACGAGCGCGACGACATCTGGACCGACGGCGCGGGTCGCCGCTACTCGGTGCGCCCCCTTCTGGGCGACATGGCGGCGGGCGATCTGGCGGGCGATCAGGGCTGATCAGTCCGGCGGCTTGTCCCCGTGCACGAGCGTCATCACGGCGCTGCTGACGAGCGCGCCGCGGCCGTCGTGCACCTCGGCCTCGAACGTACTCGCGTCGTCGGTGCCGCGCAGGCGTGTGACGTGGATGTCGAGCCGTTCGCCCACCTCGATCCGCGAGCGCGCGATCGCGAACTTGCGGCAGGCCACGACCATGCCGACGCGCACGCCGCCGCCGTGCAGGAACGCTTCGTAACCGAGGCACGCGGCCACGGCCTGCGCCATGAGCTCGAGCGTGACAACGGTGTCGACACCACCACCGCGCACCAGGAGGCCGCCTTCGCGCACGACGAGGCGGACG
>DASRJA010000684.1:0-7164 GCA_035649695.1 Mycobacterium sp.
AGCCGTGATCACCGACGTCGTGGCGTTGGTGCATTCGCTGTGACTGCGTCGTATGCCGTTGTCGGGGGCGGAATTTCGGGTCTGGTGTCGGCATACCGCCTGCGCGTCGCGGCGGGGCCGGACGCGACGATCACGCTGTTCGACCCGGCCGACCGGCTTGGTGGTGTGCTGCGCACCGAGCGGATCGGCGGCCAGCCGCTGGACGTCGGCGCCGAAGCGTTCATCGCACGTAGGCCCGAGGTGCCTGCACTGCTGGCCGAATTGGGTCTGGCCGGTAGGCAGATCGGCACCACCGGCGCGCGACCGCTGATCTATAGCCAGCGCAGGCTGCACCCGCTACCAAGCGACACTCTGCAGGGCATCCCGGCGCACCCGCAGGGGCTGGCCGGATTGGTCGACGAGGCCACGATCGCATGGATGCTCGACGAACGGACCCGCCCGTTCTCGTGGCGGCCCGGCGCGGACCCGTCGGTGGCCGAACTCGTCGGTGACCGGTTTGGTGATCAGGTGGTGACCCGCTCGGTCGATCCACTGCTCGCGGGCGTGTACGCCGGATCGGCGGCCACCATCGGGGTGCGGTCGGCCGCTCCGACGCTGGCAGCGGCGCTGGACATGGGCGCCCGCAACCTGACCGATGCGGTGCGTGAGGCGCTACCACCGCCGTTGACCGGGTCGGTTTTCGGGGCCGTCGACGGCGGATATGGGGTGCTGGTGGACGAGCTTGTCCGTCGCGCCGGCATCCGGTGGGCGCAGGTGGCCATCGTCCAGGTCAGCCGCGCGCCGCACGGCTGGGACGTAGTCGACGACGAGGGGCAGCGCTGGCATGCAGACGCGGCAGTGCTGGCCGTCCCCGCGCCGCGCCTGCCGAAAATCATTGAGGGCGTGGCCCCCCGCACCGCGGCCGCCGCGCGACGCATAGCGGTCGCATCCACGGCGCTGGTGGCGCTGGCGTTGCCGGGCGGCACCCCACTGCCTGAGCAGTCGGGTGTCCTGGTGGCGAGCGGAGAACGGTTGCGCGCCAAGGCAATTACCTTGTCAAGCCGCAAATGGGGGCGGCGTGGCAACGTCGAGCTGGTGCGGCTGTCGTACGGCCGGTTCGGCGACTCCGCCGAAACCAACGCAGCCCGCAGTGCCGGCGACGAGGACCTGCTGGAGTGGGCGTCGCAGGACCTGGCCACCGTGTTCGGCGTCAACGTCGAGCCCGTCGACTGCCATGTGCACCGGTGGATCGACGCGATGCCGCAGTACGGACCCGGCCATCCCGACCTGGTGACCGATCTGCGCGCCGGATTGCCGCCGACGCTGGCCGTAGCAGGCGGCTATCTGGACGGCATCGGGGTGCCCGCCTGCGTGGCCGCGGCGACGAGGGCGGCGGCGTCGCTGATCACCGCGCGCGTGGCACGATAGAAGACATGGCCAAGCTCGATTTCGACACGCTCAATGCGACCATCCGATACCTGATGTTTTCGGTGTTCGCCGTCCGGCCGGGGGCGTTGGGTGACGACCGTGCTGGGGTCGTCGATGAGATGGCCACTTTCCTCAAACAGCAGGAGGAGCGTGGCGTCGTGGTCCGTGGTGTCTACGACGTCGCGGGCATGCGCGCCGACGCCGATTACATGTTCTGGACCCACGCCGAGACGCTCGAGGCGCTGCAGGCGACCTATTCGGATTTCCGGCGGACGACCACGCTCGGGCGGGCCAGCACACCGGTGTGGAGCAGCGTCGCACTGCACCGTCCGGCCGAGTTCAACAAGAGCCACATCCCGGCGTTCCTGGCGGGCGAGGAGCCCGGCAACTACGTCTGCGTGTACCCGTTCGTCCGGTCGCTGGACTGGTACCTGCTGCCCGACGACGAACGCCGCCGGATGCTCTCTGAGCACGGCATGGCGGCCCGCGGGTACAAGGACGTACGCGCCAATACCGTGCCCGCCTTCGCGCTCGGCGACTACGAGTGGATCCTGGCTTTCGAGGCGCCCGAGTTGCACCGCATCGTCGACCTGATGCGCGATCTGCGGGCCACCGACGCGCGCCGTCACGTGCGCGAAGAAACACCGTTCTTTACGGGCCCGCGCGTGGGGGTCGAAGAACTTGTCACCAAACTCCCGTGACACGTTTGCTGATTTCGCGCGTCGACGTGTGATAATTGAGCGCCGTCCTCAAGCTGGCAATGCCATTGCGCATGCAGCTACCACGAAAAACTGCGAGGCCCCGCTGTTCGGCAAATACTGGTGATGAGTCGGGGTTGCGTGTCGTAGAGCCGCAGATTTTGCTAGCGTCTGATCGGTGCGGAACGTCGCATGGCTCATTGGTGTCGCCTCGGCGATCGGATTCGCCGCCTGGCTGATCGGTGGCTGGGGCGGTAAGTCGACGGTTGAAGTCGTCGACGACCTCGGCCTGGTCGGGTTTGCCCTGTTCGCCACCGTGTGCTCGGGATTCGCGGCGTTGAAGTCGAGTGGCAGGCAGCGCGTTGCGTGGATCTGCTTCAGCATCGGGACCGGCGGATGGGTGGTCGGTTCGGCGCTGTGGGCGTATTACGAGTTGTGGGCCGGTGTGGCGCCGTTTCCGTCGCTGGCGGATGCCGGGTATCTGGTCCTCCCGGTGGCCGTCTGTGTAGGCCTGGTGCTCTTCCCGGTCGGATATACGGGCCAATCGCAGACCCGGCTGGTGTTGGACGGGCTGATCTTCGCGGGCGCGCTGTTCGAGGTGGCTTGGGTGCTCGTGCTGCGGACGATCTACGAAACGGGCGGCGCAAGCCGTTTCGCCGTAGGCCTGTCCCTGGCATATCCCGTGACGGACCTGGTGATCATCACCGTGGCGGTGATGGTGCTCGCTCGCGCCCGAACCGGTCAGCGGACCACTCTGACGCTTCTGGCCGTGGGCATTGTGTCGATGGCACTGTCGGATAGCGCCTTCGTCTACCTGAACGCCCACGGCGTCTACAGCACCGTCAACCTGATCGACTTGGGGTGGGCGGCGGGGCTGGTGCTGATCGGTGTGGCCGCACTGATCAGTTGTGGCTTCGCGCCAGCTACGGATGCAGCTACCCCACAGCCGCCGAACCAGGTGTCGATGTGGTTGCCGTACGTGCCTACCTGCTGGCCACCGTGGTTTGCGTGCCGGCGTTCATCTCCGTACCCGGACTGGGCCCCATTATCTTCACGGCCTTCGTGTTGGTCACCATCGTGCTGGTGCGGCAGTTCATCGTGATCGGCGAGAACCGACGGCTGCTGGCAACGGTGGCCGATCAGGCGTTGCGCGATCCACTCACCGGTCTGGCCAACCGGGCACTGTTCAACGACCGGCTGACGCACGCGGTGCAGCTGCACCAACGCGATCAGCAATCGGTCGCGGTGTTGTCGTTGGACCTCGACGACTTCAAGCTTGTCAACGACAGCATGGGGCATCCCGCCGGCGACGCGTTGCTGGTCCTGATCGCCGAGCGATTGATGCACTGCGTACGGACCAGCGACACGATCGCACGTCTCGGCGGTGACGAGTTCGCGGTGTTGATGGAGGGCAAGCCCGAACACGCGCGACTGATCGCGCATCGGGTGGTCCAGGCGTTCGACGACCCGTTCGACATCGACGGACACGACTTGTTGATACGGCCGAGCGTCGGACTTGCCGTGGCTGCGGCCGACGGGCCGGAGGTATCCGCCGACGAGTTACTGAAACAGGCTGATATCGCGATGTATTCGGCGAAGCGCTCGCGGACCGGTGGTGTGCACACCTTCACCCCGGACATGCATCTCATCGAACCGGGAGGAACTAGAGGCGTCAGAGGGCGGGAATGGCGGCGTCGGCACCGGCGCGGCCACGGTGCGACTGCTCGGCGAACTTCGACGCGCGATCGACCAGCTCGACTTGAGCCTCGTTTACCAGCCGAAGTTCGACCTTCGTGACAACGACATTGTCGGTGTCGAGGCATTGGTCCGCTGGCCGCATCACGATCGCGGTTTGCTCGGCCCGGACCATTTCCTTCCTCTGGTTCGCGAGCACGGACTGATGCGCGCGGTCACCGAACTTGTGCTGGCCCAAGCGCTCGACGATGTCGCGAGCTGGCATGCACATGGCTTCACCGTGCCGGTTGCGGTCAACATCTTTGCGCCGTCCCTGGGAGACCTGGAGCTGCCACGACAGATCGCGCGTGCGCTCTCCGAGCGCAACCTGCGACCCGATGCGCTGACCGTCGAGATCACCGAGGATCTTCTGCTGGATAATCTCGCCCGCACTCGCACTGTGCTAGATCGGTTGCGAGAGAGCGGTGTTCGCATCGCGATCGACGACTTCGGCAGCGGCTATTCGGCGCTCTGGTACCTGCGTGACCTGCCTGTAGACGAAGTGAAGCTCGACAGACAATTTATTGTGCCGGTGCTCGTCGACCCGCGCGCCGCCGCGATCGTTCGTGCGGTCATCGACCTCGCTCACGTGCTGGGGGTGACGACTGTCGCTGAGGGCATCGAAGACGCGCTGACGGCGATCAGACTGCTCGAGTACGGCTGCGAGGTCGCGCAGGGGTATTACTACAGTCCACCGGTGGCAGCCCAGGCGATGCTCGAGATGCTTTCGTCGCGACAGCAGGACGATCATCGCGCGGCATCGACCGCAGTGCCAACGACTTGACGCGGTAGTCGTTCTGTACCGGAGCGCTGCGGGATGGAAGAGTTGGTCGCGAGAATCCCGTAACTGCGCCGGAGGAAGGACTCCAGTTGTCTGAGGCGAAGACCGGACAGGAACTGTTATTCGACGCGTTGAGGACGAAGGGCACGGCGTTTACCCGTGAGGAGCGCCGCAAGTTCGGCCTACTGGGGCTCCTGCCCACTGCCGAGAAGACTCTCGACCAGCAAGTCGAGCACTGCTGGAACGAGTTCTCCACTCGCCGTGAGGGTCTCGACCGGCATATCTACTTGCGCGCGTTGCAGGATCGCAACGAGACGCTCTTTTACCGGGTGCTGCGCGACCATATCGCCGAGACGATGCCGATCGTCTACACCCCAACGGTCGGCGAAGCCTGCCAGCGCTTCAGCGAAATCTACCGGCGGCCACGGGGACTGTTCGTGTCCTATCCGGACCGGGCCGACCTGCGCGAGGTGCTCCGCAACCGCCCCCATCGCGAAGTCGACGTCATCGTGGTGACGGACGGGCAGCGGATCTTGGGCCTTGGCGACCAGGGCATCGGCGGGATGGGTATACCTATCGGCAAGCTGTCGTTGTACACCCTCATCGGCGGAATCGAACCGGCCCGCACCCTTCCGATCGTGCTCGATGTGGGCACCGACAACGTTGAATTGCTGGAAGACCCGCAGTATCTCGGCTGGCGCCACCGCAGGATCGACGACGACGACTACTACGCGTTCATCGACGAATTCGTCACGGCAGTGCACGAGGAACTGCCGGATGTGCTGCTGCAGTGGGAGGACTTCGCCACCGCACACGCGCTGCCGATCCTCGACCGCTATCGCGACAAATTGCTCACGTTCAATGACGACATCCAGGGCACCGCTGCCGTCACCCTGGGCGCGCTACATGGCGCGGCGAAGGTGGCCGGCCGGCCAGTGTCGCAGCAACAGGTCGTCATGCTCGGGGCGGGCTCCGCAGGCATGGGCGTCCTCGACATGGTGCGGCGGGAGATGGTGGCGCAGGGACTGTCCGATGCGGACGCATCGTCGCGGATCTGGGTCGTCGACATCCAGGGCCTGCTCACCGACGATCGCACGGACCTCACCGCCGAACAGCAGAAGTTCGCCCAGCCGGGAAACCGCGTCGCGGACTGGGGCCTGTCCGGAGCCGCACAACTGGCCGACGTCGTACATCACGTGGATGTCGGTGTGCTGCTGGGGCTTTCGACGGCGGCCGGTGCATTCACCGAGGAGATCGTGCGCGACATGGCTGGCAAGACCGAACGACCGATTATCTTTCCGCTCTCCAACCCGACGAGCCGCGCAGAGGCCCATCCGGCCGAACTGGACCAGTGGACCGATGGGCGTGCGCTGATCGCGACGGGTTCACCGTTCGCACCGCTGCACCGCGACGGCGTCGAACGCCCAATTGCCCAGTGCAACAACGTCTACATCTTCCCGGCGATGGGGCTGGCGGTCACCGCGGCGCAGGCCACCCGGGTCACCGACGAGATGATGCGCGTCGCCGCCGCGACGCTCGGGGACGCCTCACCCGCGCTCGGCGATCCGAATGCGCCGCTGCTGCCCGCGTGGACGGACGTGCCGGACGTGGCCGTCCGCATCGCTCACGCGGTCGGATTGCAGGCGGTCGCGGACGGCGTCGCCCCCCAACGCAGCGCCGAACAACTGACCGAGCGCATCGCACAGGTGCGCTGGACGGCCGAGTATCGCGCCTGATGCGGGATCTGCGGGCCCCCGACGCGCGCCATCATGTCCGCGAAGAGAGCCGCTCTTCCCGGTCAGCGGGTTGGTGCCGAAGAACGCGTATACAAAGTGCTGTAGACGTTTGCTGCACCCGCTTCGCTGTCCTCTACTCCTTTTCGTGACTCGTGCTGCGGGGCAACGTCCGCTATACGAAATCACTTATCAACGTGTGCGTAAAAGCACTGATCCGATTGCTTCGGTGAGCGGGCTTCGGGCACGGCGCTTCCTACTATGCGTGTCGAGAAATGTTGCTAGCCTCTGACGATGCCAAAGATCGCGTGGGTCACGGCTATTGCCACTGTGCTAGCTGTTGCGCTCACCGCGTGGATGATCGGTGGCTGGGTCAGCGATCACAAGGTCGCTGTGGTCTCCGTCTTTGTCATTCTGGGCCTGCTCGTGATCGCCGTGTTAGTGCGGCACTTCATCGTGGTCAGCAAAATGCGGCAGCTGCTGCTGATGGCGGCCGATCAGGCGTTACGCGACCCGCTCACCGGTCTTGCGAATCGTGCGCTGTTCCACGACCGCCTCACGCACGCAATGCAGTTGCACCAACGCGATAACCAGTCGGTCGCGGTCTTGTCCTTGGATCTCGATGATTTCAAGATGGTCAATGACAACCTCGGTCATCCTGCCGGCGACGCTCTGCTGGTGCTGGCCGCGGAACGGATTCTCGGCTGCGTGAGGGCCAGTGACACGGTTGCCCGGCTGGGTGGCGACGAATTCGCCGTGCTGCTGGAGGGGCGAGCAGAAGACTCACATCTGGTTGCGCATCGGGTGGTGC
>DASRJA010000685.1:0-33791 GCA_035649695.1 Mycobacterium sp.
CTCGTGGATGATCGGGCCGAACCACTTCATCATGCGGTGCTTGACGTCGACCGGGCAGGGCGCCGCCGCGTGGATCACACACTGGAGGCTGGACACGTCATAGCGCTCCCTGACGGCCTCGGGCAGCTTGAGCATCCGCACGAACATCGTTGGGACGAACTGCGCATGCGTTACCCGGTAAGTTTCGATCAGGCGCAGCACCTCGTCGGCGTCAAATCTCGGCATCACGATCGACGCCGCGCCGACCCGCTGCACCGCCATCGTGTAATTGACCCCAGCCGCGTGATAGAGCGGCGCCGGCGACAAGTACACGCTCGAGGTGCTCATGCCGTACCGCTGAGTCAGCGTGTACTCCAACACCTTCTGCGCCCATGACCCCCTCCCGTCCTCCGGGAGAGGCCTTCGGACCGCCTTGGGCCGACCGGTGGTCCCGGACGAGTAGAGCATCTCGGAACCGTCGGAGATCGGCGGAGGATCCCCTGCGGTGGCCAGCACTTCCTCGTAGGAGCTCCAATCCCGCCCGTCGCCACCTACACTGATGCGGATGTCAGCGCCTGTGTCGACGAACACCGCCTTGGCCTCGGAGTCTTCGATGATATAGGCGACCTCGTCTGAGGTGAAGTGGGTGTTGATCGCGCTGTAGTAGAGCCCGGAAAGCTGGCAGCCCCAGGTGATTTCGAGGAACTCGGGCCGGTTCGGGAGCACCAGCGCAACCCCGTCGCCGCGCCGCAGTCCCGCGTCGTACAGAAGCGCGGCAACCCGTTGGCTTCTCGCGTATAACTCGCCGTACGAAACGGTCCGGCCACCCGCGACGATCAAGGCCGGTGACTGGGCCCCTCCGATCGCGTGGTCGCCAATATGCACGGCGGACCTAGGTGGCTGACGAGCCGTCGGTCGATGCGGCGGCCTGACGTTTCGCCATCTCCGACGGCAGAATCTTGTCCTTGAACACCTGCTGGATCAGCTCCTGCACGTCCTTGCTGACCGATGCGAGCGCCACGAGGTCGTTAGAGCTCTGCCAGTGCACCCGCATGCCCATCAGCTCCCACGCGCGCTTGAGATTGGCCTTGGTCGCCAACAGTGTCGTCAGCGGTGCCTGGGCGATGTGGCGCGCGATTGCGTCGACCCGCGCGTCGAGTTCCTCACGCTTGACCACCTCGTTCACCAGCCCGACTTCCAACGCCTTCTTGGCGTCGATGACCTCGGCGAGGAACAGGTAATAGGCCGCGCGGCGCCAGTTCATGAAGACCCACGGCTCGATCGAGCACTCGCCTGATGGCATGCCGAATCCCTGCAGCGGCGGGTAGGAGAAGTAGGCATCCTCGGAGGCGATCACGATGTCGGTGACGAGACCGTAGTGAGTGCCACCTCCCACGCAGTATCCGTGGACTTGAGAGATCGTCGGCTTGGAGAACTCCCACAGGTTCAGGATCGGCTTGACGAACAGATCGGTCTGCGGCTTCCACGGCATGCCCGTGGCCTTGAATCCCTCGACGAACTCCGGATAGTCCACCGCGTTGTTGCCGATGGCGTGGCCTGAGCAGAACCCGGGCCCATTGGCCTTGAGGACCAGAACCTTGATGTCGTAGTCGCGGTCAGCGTCCCGCAGCGCGTCATCGATCTCCTCGACTTGCTTCTGGTCCTGGGCATTTGCCTTCTCGGGCCAGTTCAGCGTGATCTTCGCGACGGGACCGTTCTTTTCGTAGATGATCCGTTCGCGGGTCTCGTTGAGATCCATTCCCTCTCCTAGGTTTTGATGACGCCGATCTCGACGCCGATGTCATACGTGGTGCCGACTTCGCCGGTCCATTGGACGGTGCCCGATGCACCGGCCTCGATCTCCTGTTCCGCCTTTTCCGTTGCGATCACGTATATCGGCGTGCCCTCCTCGACATGCTGACCGTCCGTCACGAGCAACTCGACAAGCTCGGCCTCGGATACGGCTACCGATACCCGCGGGATGCGGATGAGAAAGTCACCCACGCGCGCCGGCCTTTTCGAGCGTTCGTTGCGCGGCCGCGGAGATTCGCGCGGATGACGGGTAGAGCTGCGCTTCCAGAGTCGGGGCTGCTGGCGTCGGGACAAACCTGGCTCCGACGCGCTCGATGGGAGCGGTCAACTCGCTGAAACACTCGGACTGCAGCGTCGCCGCGATTTCGGCTCCCGGGCCGGCGAATTGGACCGCGTCATGCACCACGACGGCCCGGCGGGTGCGTCGCACCGATTCGACGATGGTGTCGATGTCGAGCGGAACGAGTGTGCGCAGATCGACCACCTCGGCGCTGACACCCTGCTCCTGCAGCGCGTCGGCAGCAGCAAGCGATTCGAGCACGCAGCGGCCGTAGCTGATGATGCTGACGTCGGTACCCGACCGCTTGATCTCGGCGTGGCCGAGCGGAATAGCGAACCCGGGATCGGTTGGCACAAGACCTTTTTGGCCCTGCAATCGGATCGTTTCGACGAACAAGCAGGGATCCTCGTCGAAGATCGCCGACGTCAGCAGGCCCTTGCCGTCGCGCGGGGTGGACGGCACGATGACCTTCATCCCGGGAATGTGCATGAACCAGGCCTCAAGCGTCTGCGAATGCGTTGCGCCCGTTGCCAATCCCCCATACACCTGGGTGCGGACGGTGATGGGCGCCGTCGTCCGGCCCGCGGTCATGAAGCGCAGCTTGGCGGCGTTGTTGATCAACTGGTCGGCTGCGATGCCGATGAAGTCCATGATCATGATCTCGGCCACCGGCAGCAGGCCGTCGATCGCTGCACCGATGGCGGCACCGACGATCGCGGCCTCCGAGATCGGTGTGTCCAGCACGCGGTCGTGGCCGTATTTCGTCGACAGCCCCGCGGTCGGGCCGGACGCACCGGGGTCGGCGATGTCCTCACCGAGCAGGAAAACCCGGTCGTCGGCCTCCATCGCCTGGTCGAGCGCGAGGTGCAGCGCCTCACGCATCGTCATCTCTTTCTCGTCCATGCGCGTCGTCCTCAGACCGGGTAGGAGATCGGGGTCGCGTACACGTCTCGGTCGAGCTCATCGATCGACGGCGCCTCGGCGCTCAGCACCGTCTTCAGTGCCGCCTCAACGTCGATGAGCGCACCTCCGTCGATTCCGTTCAGCTCGCCGTCGCTGCACACGCCGGTGTCGATCAGCTGACGGCGGAACCGCGGTACGGGGTCGGCCGCCATCGCTTCTGCCAGTTGCTCTTTGGGGATGTAGGGCATCCGGTCGCCGAAGTAGTGGCCGCGGAAGCGAAACGTCACGCATTCGACGAACGTGGGGCCGTCGCCACGGCGTGCCCGCGACAACGCTTCGTCCAGTGCCGTCGCTACGGCCAGCGGATCGTTTCCGTCCACACGGACACCCGGCATGCCGTAGCCGGCCGCCCGCTCGGCGACCGTCTCGAGCTTCATCGTATCCGCGGTCGGCGTCATCTCGGCGTATTGGTTGTTCTGACATACAAACACCATGGGCAGGGCCCACAGCGCAGCCATGTTCGCCGCCTCGTGGAATGAGCCGGTGTTGGTTGCGCCGTCGCCGAAGCTGACCACGGTGACCCGGTCGAGCCCCTTGCGTTTGGCGGCCATCGCCAGCCCGACACCCACCGGCGGTCCCGCGCCGACGATCCCGGTCGACAGCATCACGCCCACCTCGGGTTTAGCGATGTGCATGGTCCCGCCCTTGCCGCGGCTCGCGCCAACGGTGCGGCCCATCATCTCGCCGTAGATCTCTTCCAGCGGAACGCCTTTGCCGATGAGATCGTGCAGTCCGCGGTAGGTGGTCACCAGCTGGTCGTCGCGCCGCAACGTGACTCCCATTGCGGCGGCGATCGCCTCCTGCCCGCGCGACGGCCAGTACACGCACATGAACTCGCCGGTGCCGATGCCCTTGGACAGTCGGTCGTCAGCGGCCTTCATCAACACCATCAACGCGTACATCCGCCGCTGAACGTCCGCCGGGTACGTCATGATTCGTACGACCCGATCTCGCGGTACACGCGGGGAATCGGCTTCGGATCCATGGCGAGGTTTTCCAGGCCGGTCATGTTGCCGCTGGCGCCGAGCTCGCCCAACCGATGCACGGCCGCATCGAGGTCATCGCAGTCGAGTTCGTAGATCGCGATGAACGGACCCTTGCCGTCCGTCGGCGCGAAGCGACGGGCCGAGACGATCCCCTCGACCGACACGATTTGCGCCAGATGGGTTTCGTTGTACCACTTGTGGTACTCGGCTTCCTTGTCCGGCGAGACCGGCATGGTCTCCACGTACATGATCCCCTTGGGCATGCTCACACCCCCGACCACGGCTTGATCTTCAAGAAGCCACCCGCGTCGACCCGGAGCTGTTGGCCGGTGACGTAGCGGGCCGCGTCGCTGGCGAGAAACACCACCGCCTCACTGATGTCCTCCGGTTCGACATAGGGAATCGGCATTGCCTGAATCACCGGGAACACCACCTCCGCGTCCTCGCGAGTCGGATTCTGCAAGTCGGGTCGGAAGGCGCGATACATAGGGGGACTGTGCAACATGTCGGTGTTTACATTCGTCGGGTGGACCGCATTCACGCGGATCTGCTCGGGAGCCAGAGTCCGCGCGAGGTCGTTGACATAGTGTGCGACAACCTGTTTGGCGAACGCATACCCCGCACCGCCGGGTCCGCCGTCCATCCCGCTGGTGTTGACCGCTGTCGCCATGAAGGCGGCGACCGAGCCCGTCGCGATAATCGACGCGCCGGCATGTAGGTGCTTCATGCTGGCGTGAATGAGATTCATTACGCCGACCAAATCCACGTCGACGGCGTCGACGAACGCCTGCGGCGGCAGTCCGGCGGTCATCGGGCAGATGCCGGCATTCGCGACCACGATGTCCAGATGGCCGAACTCGGCAACACCCCGATCGATCGCCGCGGACAGCGCAGCACGGTCACGGACGTCGGCGATCTCGGTGTATGCGCGCTGGCCCTCCTTCTCCACCAACCGGGCCGTCTCATCGAGGTCCTCGGGCCGCGCGAGCGGATACTCGTTGGTCTCGATGTCTTCGCAGATGTCCACGGCGATGATGTCGGCGCCCTCGGCTGCGAGCAGCCGCGCGTGTGATCGTCCCTGACCGCGCGCGGCTCCGCTGATCAGCGCCACCTTGCCCGTCACCCTGCCCATCGCCGGTCCTTCCTCACACCGTCAACACCAACGACCCGCACTGGGGTCCGAAACCGTTCGCTATGGCCGCGACCTGGGCGTCGGGCACCTGACGCTGGCCGCACTCGCCACGCAATTGGGCAACCCCCTCGGCCAGGAACCCGAGGCCGTGCAGCCGGCCTTCTGCCAGTTGGCCGCCGCTGGTGTTCAGCGGCAACGCACCGCCGGGCCCGATCGTGTTGCCACCGTCGACCCAATCGCCGAACTCGCCGATCCCGCAGAAGCCCATCGCCTCCACCCAGGCCATCGCGAGATGAGTGAACCCGTCGTACAGCTCCGCGACGTCGACGTCGGCCGCGGTCACCGACGAGCGCTTCCACATGGTGTCGGCGCACGGTCGCGTGCCGCCGAACAAGAAGTCGTCGCCGTAGGTGAAGTCGGGTTTCCACCCGGTCCCCATCGCGATGGCGTCGATCCACACCGGTTTCTTCTGCGCGTCGGCCGCCCGCTCCGCGGTGGTGATGACGACGGCGCAGGCACCGGTGACCGGATAGTCGCAGTCGAGCAACCGCAGTGGTTCCGAGACGTAGCGGGAGCCGAGGTAGTCATCCATGGACAAGATGTCCCGCATGACTGCGCGTTCGTTGAGCGACGACCATCGTCGGCCGTTCAGCGAAATCCAGCCGTACTCTTCTTCTTTCGTGCCGAGCGTGGCCATCCGCCGCTGCTTCTTCATCCCCATCACCGGGATGATGCCGCCGGCCGCCCCGTATGGGAACTCCCATTGCCATGGGCCCGCTGCCTTGGGCAGCGCCCGCCCGCTCATCTGGCCCCACTCGCGGGTCACCGAGCGCACAACCAAGGCCACTTCGCACGTCCCTGACACCACCGCCATGTGCGCGCCCATCGCCGCGGCCAAACCCGAGGGGCCGCGGGGTGTGAAATCGCCGTACACCACCATGTTCTCGATACCGACCAGGCGGGCGATGTCCATGGCCTGCTCGTCGCCTGCGTATTCGAACACCGCGTCGACGTCGCGCACCCGCAAACCGGCGTCGGCAATCGCGGCCCGCGAGGCCTCGACAGCAAGCGGCCGCCCGTCAATGCCCTTATCTCGGAGGATCTTCGAGTAACCGACACCCACGACGGCTGACCGGCTGGCCGACTTGCTCACTCAGAAGCACCATCCACGACGTTGTGCGGCGATATTGCAGCCAACTCTAACTGCAGCGGTAGCTATACTACCTAAAATTATAAAGAAACCATCGGACCGATCCTGACAGGACACCGTGGACTTCTCATACCCGCCGGAGGTCGAGCAGTTCCGCAAGGAGCTGCGCGCGTGGTTGGCCGCGAACCTGACCGAGGAGGTGGTGGCGGCCGGGCGGCGGCGCGGCCGTGACCCCGATACATTCGAGATGCTGCGTGCGTGGGACGCTGCGGTGGCCGACGCCGGCTGGGGTGCCGTCTCCTGGCCCCAGGAGTACGGCGGGCGCGGGGCCACCGTGCTCGAACAACTCGCCTACGCAGAGGAAACCATCCACGCGCGAGCGCCGGTGCCGCTCAACGTGATCGGGATGAACAACATCGCGCCGGCGATCATGCAGTACGGCAGCGATGCCCAGAAGCGCGAGCTGCTCCCTCGCATGGTGCGCGCCGACGACATCTGGTGCCAGGGCATGTCGGCGCCGGAGGCTGGCTCCGACCTCGCCTCGCTGCGTACCCGTGCGGTGTTGGACGGCGACGAGTACGTGGTCAACGGGCAGAAGATCTGGACGTCGCTCGGACATCGCGCCGATTGGTGTCAGCTCTACGTGCGCACCGATCCGGACGCCCCCAAGCACAAGGGCATCTCGTGCCTGATCGTCGACATGGCGTTGCCCGGTATCGAGGCGCGCCCGCTCGTGACGCTGAACGGCGACGCCGACTTCGCCGAGGTGTTCTTCAACGATGTGCGGGTGCCCGCCGACGCGTTACTGGGCCCGCTGAACGGTGGGTGGCAGGTCGCGACGACCACGCTGAGCCATGAGCGCGCCGGAGCGGCCCGGCTGTATGCGCAGCTAGAGGTGCAATTGCACGATCTGGTGGCCGATCTGGCCGAGGCCAATCTGCTCGACGACGCGGCAACCCTGCAACGGCTGGGCGAGGTGGCGGTGCGCATCAAATATCTGGAGGTGCTCTGCCAACGATCGATCTCAGCGACGCTGCACGGCGGCGACGCGCTGGGGTCGGCGAGCCTGGCCAAGAGCGTGTGGGCCGAAGTCGGCCAGGAACTCGCCACCCTGGCCTTTGACGTGCTCGGCCCGCTCGGTGGTCATCGGCGATGGTTGGACCGTCGGCTCACGTCGCGCTCGCTGACCATCGCGGGCGGCACCACCCAGATCAACAAGAGCGTCACCGCGACGCGAGTGTTAGGGCTGCCGCGGCGATGAACCTGGAGCTCACCGACGAACAGCTGGCCCTGCGTGACACTGTGCGCCGCTTTCTGACTGAAAAAGCAAGTGTGACAACCCATGTGCGGCCGATGCTCGATGATCAGACCGGCAGCACCCGTGAGGTGTGGAGTGGGTTGACCGCGCTTGGGGCCACCGGAGTTCTGGTCCCGCAAGAACACGGAGGCTTGGGCCTGACGATGGTCGAGGCGGGGGTTGTCGCCGAGGAACTCGGTGCCGCACTGTATCCGGGGCCGTGGCTATCGAGCGCGGTCGCCGCGACGCGCGCACTGACGCGGACGGGTAGCGAAGCCGGCTCACTGCTGGCCGGTATCGCCGACGGATCCACCATCGTCACGGTCGGCGCGCTAAGCGGTGAGCGTCCTGAGGTCGAGAACGGGATTCTTCGCGGCAAGATCTCGGCGTTGCCGGACGCGGTCGCTGCCGACGTCGTGCTGGTCCTGGCAGACGACAGCGGGGATACAGGACTGTTCACCGTCGACGCGATTTCGGCGGGCGTGTCCGTGATGGAGCGGACCCACGTGGATCCGACGCGCAAGCTATTCGACGTCACGTTCGACGATGTAGCCGCGCCGCGGCTCGCCTCCCCGTCGGCGGATGACATCCAGGCGTTGATCGACGACGTGCTGATCGCCTACGCGGCCGATGCGCTGGGCGCGGCGACAGCGGTGATGAATATGGCCGTCGAATACGCCAAGGTGCGCCGGCAGTTCGACCAGCCCATTGGGAGTTTTCAGGCGGTGCAGCACCTCTGTGTCGACATGTACGAGACGGTCGAACTCGCGCGCAGCGGGGTGCTGCACGCGCTGTGGGCGGCTGACGCCGCACCACCCGCGGAGCGCCATCTGGCCGCGGTGCGCGCCAAGGCATTCGCGGGGCAACTGGCGACGGTCGCCGACACCGCGATCCAGGTCTTCGGCGGCATCGGCTACACGTGGGAGCACGACGCACACCTGTATCTCAAGCGCTTGCTCGGCTGGAGCACCTTCCTCGGGGGCTCCGACCGATATCTACAAGAGGTCGGAAAGGCGTTGCTATGACACAAGTGCTGCGCGGAGTGCGCGTCATCGAACTCGCATCGTGGACGTACGTGCCGTCTGCCGGTGCGGCGCTTGCGGATTGGGGTGCAGACGTCATCAAGGTGGAGGACGTGAAGGGCGGCGATCCCGGCCGCGCGCTGGTGATCGGCGGGTTCACCCGGGAAAACGCCCGCGCCAACGTCGATTTCATCCTCGAGATAGGAAACCGCGGGAAGCGCAGCATCGCGATCGACATCAAGTCCGACACCGGCCGCGAGTACTTCGGACGCCTGCTGGCCACCGCGGACGTGTTCCTGACTAACTGGCTACCTGCCGCACTGGAGCGAGCGCGGCTCACGGTCGACGAGATACGGGCGTTCAACCCGAACATCATCATTGCTCGCGGCACCGGTACCGGGGTCCGCGGGCCCGATGCCAACAAGGGCGGATTCGACGCGGCCACCTATCTATCCCGCGGCGGCGTGTCGTACACCATGACGCCGTTCGGCACCGAGACGCCGGCCGTGCAGGGTCCCGGTTTCGGCGATCTGCAAGGCGGCATCACGCTGGCCGGCGGTGTATGCGCCGCACTCTTCCACCGGGAACGCACCGGCGAGCCCTCGGTCGTCGACTCTTCTCTACTGGCGCAGGCGATGTGGACGATCGCGCCGTCGATTTCGGTGGCCGACCTGTTCGATATCGACGGCATACCGGGTGCACCGCCCGGTCTGGCGATCAACCCACTCGTGAATCGCTACAAGACGCGGGACAACAGGTGGATCCAGTTGGTGTTCCTGCAGCCGGATCGCTTCTGGGCGGGCTTCTGCGAGCGGATCGGCTTGCCGGAACTCGCATCCGACGAACGCTTCGTGCCGTCGAGCAATCTCATCGCCAACGCCACCGAGGCGTGTGCGCTCGTCGGGGAGGCGATCGCAAGCCAAGACCTCGACCATTGGCGCAAGGCGCTCGCAGACGAACCCGGTGTCTGGGCTGCGCTCGCGACGCCGAAGGAGACGCTGAACGACCCCCAAGTCACGCCGAACGGCTATACCGTCGCCAATGTGGACGACAAAGGCAGCGAGTACCAGATCGTGGCCGCACCAGTGCAATTCAATGAAACGGCTCCGCCGCCGGCACGCGCTCCCGAACATGGACAGCACACCGAGGAGATCCTGTTGGAGCTCGGCCTCGATTGGGACGACATCTCGGCGGCCAAGGACAGCAGCGCGATTCTGTAGGAGAAGACCATGGAGCAGCGCACCCTCGAATCGGTGATCTACGAGCGTGAACCGCCGATCGCGCGGATCATTCTGAATAAGGCCGATAGGGCGAATACCAAGGACGCGCAGCTGGTCCAAGAAGTCGACGCCTGCCTGCACGAGGCCGATCGCGACAAGGACATCAAGGTCGTCATCCTCAAGGCCAACGGGAAGGGCTTCTGCGGCGGGCACGTCGCGCGCTGGGGCCCGGACGAAAACCCCTATCCGGATTTCGGGGACACCTTCGAGGACCTGTACAAGGGCACTGCCGACTTGTTTCTGTGGCCGACGCTGTATCTGTGGGAGTTCCCCAAGCCCACCATCTCTGCGATCCATGGCTATTGCATGGGCGGCGGCATCTACCTCGGCCTGTTGACGGATTTCTCCGTCGCTTCGGAGGACGCGTACTTCCAGATGCCGTTGGCGCAGAGCCTCGGCGAGCCCGGCGGGCACACGATGATCGAGCCGTGGCTGATGATGAATTGGCATCGCACCATGGACTGGTTGCTTTTGGCGCCAACGCTTTCCGCGCAGGAGGCTCTGGAGTGGGGGCTACTGAACAAGGTGGTGCCGCGCGACGAGCTCGAGGCAACCGTCGAGGAGATGGCCCGCAAGATCGGACAGATCCCGTTGACAACGCTGATGGCGGTCAAGAACAACGTCAAGCGGGCCTGGGAGTTGATGGGGATGCGCGTGCACCTTCAAGTGAGCCACATCCTCACCAACATGGTCGGCGCGGCCTCGGACGTGCAGGCGCGCCGCGCAGAGCTCATGCAATCAGGTTTGAAGCCAAGAGATTTCGTCGAGGGCGAGCAGACGTAAAACTGTCCAAATACCCCAGAAAATGGGTACTTTAGCGTCTGCTCGCGCTAGGAAAGTTATTGCCCGCCGCAGCCTGCGGCGTGGCGGGCGGCAACGTAGCCGAAGATCATCGTGTTAGCGATGCTGCCGCCGGCGCCCAGATACGTGCGGCCCATAACCGTGGCCGTGATGTTGCCCGTCGCATAGAGACCGTCGATCACCCGATCCTGTTCGTCGAGCACCTGTGCGTGCTCGTTGGTGATCACTCCCCCGCATGTGCCGACGTCGGCGGGGTACACCTGGGTGGCGTAGAACGGCGCATGGTCGATCGGGCCGAGCGCGGCATTCGGCTTGTATCCGGGGTCACCCAAGCAGATGTTGTACGCCGACTGGCCGCGTCCGAAGTCGGGGTCGAGGCCCTTGACCGCGAAACCGTTGAAGCGCTGGACCGTCTGCTCCAACGCTTGTGCGGGGACATCGATCTGGCGGGCCAGCTCGGCGATCGTGTCGGCACGCTTGACGGCGCCCTGCTCGATCACCGCTTCGGGGATAGTGCGCTTCTGGAACGGGTTTGCGCCCGAGACGTATCTGCCGAGATAGCCCTCGTCGAAGACCTGCCAGCACGGCACGGCCTTGTTGGCGTACATCGCCTTGCCGACTTCGACATACGAGTTCGACTCGTTGCAGAACCGCTTGCCGGTTCCGTCGACGTAGATGGCCCCCGGCCGCTGCCGCCCCGAGCCGATGGCGCGGGCGCGGGGGTCTGCGACGAAAACCGTTGGGAGCCACCAGGCCTCGTCCAGTAAGTCGGTCTTCGCGCCTAGCCGCATCGCCGTCTGCAGCACTTCACCGGTGTCGCCGGGGTTCGCGAGCGACCACTGTGCCTCATTGGGCTGGTCGCCGCTGTACCGACGGCGCATTTCCGCGTTGCGACTGAAGCCTCCCGCTGCGAGCAGGACGCCCTTACGCGCCTGGACGTTGAGGGAGGTGCCGTCCCTAGTGAGTCGGGCGCCGACGACGCGACCGTCCTCGACAATGAGATCGTCCATCGCGGTGTTCGTCCAGATTGGCGGCTCACCGCGCTGATCGATCAGGCTCTTCAGCATCTGACCGATGAGTGACGCACCGTTGGTCAGGATGTCGCGACGCCGGAGTCGGGCAACCCTGGTGCGCAGGAAGACCCGCATGGCCACTGCGAACGCTCGTGGTGAGCGGTTGAAGTACTGCACGATGACCAGCTCGCTGGTCTTCACCACGAATCCGCGGTTCCAATTCTTGTCCATCCGCTGGAGCTTGTCGCTCCAGTCCCCCAAGGCTGCCGCGTCGTACGGGATGCCCTCGATCGAACGACCCGCTGCGTTGCCGCCCTTGTGATTCGGGTAGTAATCGCTATAGCCGGGGCATCGCGCGATGCGAACGCCTTTACCGACGAGGAAGTCGATCATCTCGTTGCCGGCGGTTAGGAACATCTCGCGACGTTCCGGCGAGGACGCCGCACCGATGTCGCCGACGACGTCGTCGAAGTACGCCAGGCCGTCCTCATGCGAATCGGGTATGCCTTCGGCAACCATCAGCGGGTTGTTCGGCAGCCACACCATGCCGCCGGACATCCCGGTCGCCCCGCCGATAACGGCCTGTTTCTCGACTACCAGGGGTTCGATCCCCGAGTCGAGAGCCGCCAGCGCAGCGACCATTCCGCCGCCGCCGCTTCCCGCGATGAGCAGGTCGACGGACTTGTCCCAATTCACCATGCTGGGGCCCTCTCGGAAAGCCCGAGATCGGCGACGGGTACGTCGATGGTGGTGTTCGTGCGCTGGATCGCGGGCACCAGGCGCTCGTACGGCACGCCGGACAGAAAGCCGTCGATGACCCGCTCGAAGTTGGAGATCAGGCCTTCGACCTGGTTCGACAGCCGCATGTATTCGAACCCTTTGGCGTGCAAGCCCTTCTGCTGACGCGGCAGGTTGGAGAAGTCCTGCGCCGGAATGGTCGGCCAGCTCGGGTCATCGGGGGCCAGCGGCTCGGGCGGCGTGGGCCGTCCTGGCGAGCGGTCAGCGGGATAGCGGGTGAGCGACCAGATCTCGAAGAGCGTCTCTTCGGGCCCGAGCGGCCGGATCCGGTACGACGACGCGCTGCTGTATTGCGGCAGAAGGAAGTAGTGCGGGAAGCAGAACCCGATCGGGTCGATGACGCGGCGACGATCGAGGTCATTCAGGTCCGGGAAGTCGCAGTCGCGTGCCCGGTGCCACTTCGTGACCGCGTCGTTGACCGCGCCGCGCCAAGCCGCCATCGCCTCGGTGGGATCGTCAGGGAGCGACATGTGCTGCAGCCCCTCGGCGATCCGGACGTCGTTCTCGTGGGTCATCCCACCCATGCCGGACCCGAGGGTCCGCATGAAGTGCAGGCTGGTCTCGATGATGGGATGGATTGACGGGTCCGGGGTGTGCGACGACGGCAGAAGTTGCGGGTGCGTCTGCGGGACGTGGTAGCCCTCCATGAAGGCTTCGGTCGCCAGCTTCCAGTTGACCGGGAGCAGACACGACTTCCACCACTCGGTGCGCAGCGCGCCCACCTTCCATTCGTCGTGCCGGGACGCGAACGGCTCGATGCACTCGCGCAATGGCGGTGCGCTGTCGTCCAGGTTGATCCACGCGCAGCCGCCCCAGAGCTCACAACGCACCGGGGCAAGGCTGAGATCATCGGCTGCGAGGTTGCTTTCGTCGAAGATCTCGGGTCGCAAGACGAATGTGTTGGCGCCGTCGAGACCCCAACACCACCCATGGAATGGGCAGACAAAGTTGCGACGAGATCCGCAACCTTCCACGATCTTCATCCCGCGATGGCGACAAGAGTTATAGAAGGCGCGAACATTGTCGTCGTCGAGCCGAACGACGATGACTGACTGGTCGAGGATCTCGTACTCGACGAAGTCCCCGCGCGACGGAATCTCTTCGAGTCGGCACGCCATCTGCCACACGCGGGGCCAGAACAACTCGGCCTCGAGCGCGTAGAACTCTTTGTCGTAGTAGCGCTGTTTGGGGATCCGGTCCACAGCCTGGACCGCCCACGGAACGGGAAGCGGAGTCCAGTTCACGAGTTCGTATCTTAGCAAAAATAGCAACTTCGCCCCGGGCATTCGTGCGCGAATACTAGAGCGATGGACACCTGGATCGATGACCTTGCCCGCGCCCTTGGCGAGGAACCACTGACCGCTGCCGAGACGACCGAGCTGCTGGACGCGGCCCGCGATGTCGCGCATCGAGTCGAGCGCAAGTGGACTCCGCTCTCCACGTTCATGGTCGGCTGCGCCGTCGGACGCGCGGGCGGGGCGGACCGCGGCGAGATGCTCAGCGCGACATTGCGGAAGCTGGCATCACTGCTCCCGCCGGAAGAGTCTTAGGCCGACGGGATCAGCGGAGACCGGCACACGTTGGCGACCGGATCCCAACCGTGGGCTAATCGCCCGGGCGACTGCGCCGACGAATTGGCGTAGCGGTTGTTGGGCGGTCGCCCAACCGTTAGTCTGCCTTCATGATCAGGCGACCCGCTGACGAGCGGCCGCGAGTCGGCCGGGAGGAAACGCGGGAGGCGCTGATCGAGGCGACCGCCCAAATCATGCTCGAAGAGGGTTATGCGGCGGCGACGTCGCGGCGGGTGGCGGCCAAGGCCGGCGTCAAGCCCGCGCTGGTGCACTACTACTTCCCGAGCATGGACGACCTGTTCGTCGCCGTGCTGCGCGACAAGGCCGAGAACAATCTGGTACGCCAGCGCCAGGCGATCGCCGAGGCGAAACCGCTGCACGCGCTGTGGCTGCTCAACAGTGCGACCGACGCCCAGCTGTTCACCGAGTTCTTGGCGATGGCCAACCATCGCAAGGCCATCCGCAGCGAGATCTCGGCATACGCAATGCGTTTCCGCGATCTGGAAGAGGGCGTGGTGACCCTGGCGTTGAAGGCCCGCGGTGTCGACCTCGAGCTGTTTCCGCCGGTGGTCATGTCGATGATCATGGGCGGCCTGGCCCGCATGGTGCTCCACGAGCAAGGACTCGGCATCACCCACGGACACGAGGAAGCCACCGCCTTCATCGAGCGGTGCCTCGAGCGCTTCGAAATGCCGTTGTGGGACGAAAAGCAGCCCGGATCGGCCCAGCTCAGTGACCCAGCCCGCGCCGACGGCAAGGAGGTGACCGGCAACACAATCGCTTGAGATATTCCGTTTCGCGATGAGAAGTTATACCGGCTAAGTTATAGCCGCGATTACGTAAGACAGGCAGAGAAGAGGGCGTACATGCGTACCGAGGGTCGGGGGCGAATCGTCTGATGTTGCGTTTCTTCAAGCGCATTTGGGTACTGCTGGTGATCCTGCTGGTGGTGGTCATAGCGGCGTTTGTGGTGGACCGCTTCCGTGGATTCTTCGGTCACACCGTGCTCACCAAGCCGGGCGCGGGCCTGGTCAATGACCCCGAACCGTTCAACCCCAAGGTGGTTAAGTACGAGATCTTCGGTACGGGGGGCGTGGCGACCATCAACTATCTCGATCTCGACGCACAACCGCAGAAGGCCGAGAACGCGCCGTTGCCGTGGGAGCTGACCTTGACGACGACGGCGCCCGCCGCCAGCCCGAACATCATTGCCCAGAGCGACGGAGGCAGCATCACCTGCCGGATCAGCGTCGACGGCGTGATCAAAGACGAGAGGACCACCGACGGCGTGAACGCCCAGACCTTCTGCTTGGTGAAGTCGGCATGAGCAACACACACGTCGGGGCGCACCCGATGATCCCGCGCTTTATCCGCCTGTTCTCAGTGCCGATTTTCCTGGGCTGGATTGGGATCGTTGTGCTCGTCAACGTCATCGCCCCTCAGTTGGAGAAGGTCGGCGAGGCACACGCGGTGTCATTGGCGCCCAACGACGCACCGTCGCTGGAGGCGATGCAACGCATCGGTAAGACTTTCCAGGAGTTCGACTCCAACAGCTCGGCGATGGTCGTGCTCGAGGGCGACCAACCTCTGGGCGATGCCGCGCATAAGTATTACGACGGCCTGATCGACAAGTTGGAGGCCGACAAGAAGCACGTCGAACACATCCAGGACTTCTGGGGCGATCCGCTTACCGCCTCGGGTGCGCAGAGCGCAGACGGCAAGGCCGCCTACGTCCAGGTCTACATGGCGGGCAACCAGGGCGAAAGCCTGGCGAACGAGTCCGTGCAAGCAGTCCGTGACATCGTGGACGAGACCCCACCGCCACCCGGGGTCAAGGCTTATGTCACCGGTCCTGCGCCGCTCACCAACGACCAGCACCACGCCGGCGACAAGAGCATTCAGCTCATCACGATGATCACCATCGCCGTCATCTTCGTGATGCTGCTGTTCGTCTACCGATCCATCGTCACCGTCCTACTCGTCTTGGTGATGATGTTCATCGAGCTGGCGGCCGCCCGCGGAATCGTTGCCGCCCTTGGCTATTACGACTTGATCGGCTTGTCGACGTTCGCCGTCAACCTGCTCACCACGCTGGCGATAGCCGCAGGAACGGACTATGCGATCTTCCTCGTCGGCCGCTATCACGAGGCGCGGGAGAACGGCGAGGACCGCGAAACCGCCTTCTACACCATGTATCACGGGACGGCCCACGTCATTTTGGGGTCGGGCCTGACCATCGCGGGTGCGACATTCTGCCTGCACTTCACCCGACTGCCCTACTTCCAAACGCTGGGCATTCCATTGGCGATCGGCATGCTCGTCGCTGTCGCGGCGGCGCTGACGATGGCGCCCGCATTGTTAACCATCTGCAGCCGCTTCGGCCTGTTTGATCCGAAGCGGGCGATGAAAACTCGCGGTTGGCGCCGTGTAGGTACGGCCGTTGTGCGTTGGCCGGGACCGATCCTTGCGGCGTCGGTGGCTTTGGCGCTGGTCGGTCTGCTGGCGCTTCCGTCTTACCAACCCAGCTATAACGACCGTAATTATCTGCCCAAGGACATCCCGGCCAATCAGGGTTACTCGGCGGCCGACCGGCACTTCCCGCAGGCCCGGATGAATCCGGAGATGCTGCTGGTCGAGACCGACCATGATGTGCGCAACTCAGCCGATATGTTGGTCATCGACCGAATTGCCAAGGGCATCTTCCACATTCCTGGCGTCGGCAGGGTGCAGTCCATCACCCGGCCGGAGGGCACTCCGATCGAACACACGTCGATCCCATTCCTGATCAGCATGCAGGGCACCACCCAGCAGATGAACCAGGACTACATGCAGAAGGTCATGGCCAACATGCTCAAGCAGGCCAACGACATGCAGACGTCCATCGACACGATGGAAAGAATGCAAGGCATCACGGTGCAGATGGCCGCCACCACGCACAGCATGGTCGAGAAGATGAAGAACATGACCGTCGACGTGGCTGAATTACGCGACAACATCGCCAATTTCGATGACTTCTTCCGTCCGCTGCGCAACTACTTCTACTGGGAACCGCACTGCTACGACATCCCGATCTGCTGGTCGCTGCGGTCGATCTTCGACACTCTCGATGGCATCGACACGATGACCGATGACATCCAGGCGATCGTGCCAGACATGGAAAAGCTGGACACGCTCATGCCTCAGATGGTCGCGTTGATGCCGTCGATGATCGAGACGATGAAGAGCATGCAGCACATCACGCTGACGATGTACCAGAGCCAGAAGAGTCAGCAGGACCAGATGCAGGCCATGCAGGAGAACCAGGGCGCCATGGGCGAGGCGTTCGATGCATCCAAGAACGACGATTCGTTCTATCTGCCACCGGAAGTCTTCGACAACGCGGACTTCAAGCGTGGCATGAAGATGTTCGTGTCACCGGACGGAAAAGCCGTGCGGTTCATCATCTCTCACGAGAGTGATCCCGCGACCCCCGAAGGCATCAAGCTCATCCCGCAAATCAAGAATGCCGCGTTCGAGGCCATCAAGGGCACGCCGTTGGAGGGCTCGAAGATTTATCTGGCGGGTACCGCGTCCACCTACAAGGACATGCAGGAGGGTTCGAACTGGGACCTTCTGATCGCCGGAATATCCTCGCTCTGCTTGATTTTCATCATCATGCTGTTGCTCACTCGAGCGGTGATCGCGTCGGCGGTCATCGTCGGCACGGTGCTGTTGTCGCTGGGCACGTCGTTCGGGTTATCCGTGCTGATCTGGGAGCACATCCTCGGCCAGCCGTTGCACTGGATGATCCTGGCGATGTCGGTGATCATCCTGCTGGCGGTGGGTTCCGACTACAACCTGTTGTTGGTATCCAGGTTCAAAGAGGAGATCAACGCCGGAATCAAGACGGGCATCATCCGGTCCATGGCCGGCACCGGTGCGGTGGTGACATCTGCCGGTCTGGTTTTCGCGTTCACGATGATGTCGATGGTGGTCAGTGACCTCGTGGTGGTCGGCCAGGTCGGCACAACGATCGGTCTCGGCCTGTTGTTCGACACGCTGGTTATTCGCTCGTTCATGACGCCGTCCATCGCCGCCATGATGGGCAAGTGGTTCTGGTGGCCGCAGAACGTGCGAAACCGGCCGAGGCCGGTGCCATGGCCCAAACCGCCACGGCACTCCACCGAGACTCCGGTCAGCGTCGGCGTTGGCGCGTCTAATGTTGACGACAACCCGACAGGCCCGATCAGATAGGTATGTCATGAAGCGAACAAGACTGGCCTCGATCGCCGCCGCCGCGATTGCACCCGCGCTGGTGTTCGCCGCGCCGGCGCACGCCGACCCCGATACCGACTTCGGCAAGGAACTACACACGTACGGCATCTACGGCCAGAAGGACTACAACGCGTGGATCGCAAAGATCGCGTGTAAGCGGCTCTACAACGGAGTCGATCAGGATGCCGACAAGTCGGCGAAATTCATTTTCCTCCAACTGCAGAAGGGCAGCACCACGGAACAGGCGTGGCAGTTCCTCGGCGCCGCGCTGCGTACCTACTGCCCCGAAAAGCTGCCGATCCTCGACGCCGCGGCGCAACAGTAAGGAGTCAGATATGTTGATCAAAGCAAGTGTCGCGGCGGCCGCCGTGAGTGTTGCCGCGATTGCCGTTCCCGCCGTCGCCTCCGCGGACGCGACCGACGACTATCCGATCCCGAATCGGATACTCAAGACCACGTGCACCGTCGACCAGTACATGGCGGCCGTACGCGACAGCGACCCGGTGTACTACGAGCGCTACATGATCGACTACAACAACAAGTCCCCTGAAGTTCAGCAGGCCGCCCGCGACCGAATCTACTGGTTCTTCTCGCTGGACTATGCGGGGCGCCGGCAATATTCGGAGGACACGGCGACCAACGCCTTCTACGAGCAGATGGCGTGGAACTGGCCGAACTGGGCGAAGCTGTTCTTCAACAACAAGGGTGTCGCCGCGCACGGCACCGACACCTGTGCCCAGTACCCGCCGAGCGACCCGGCCGTCTGGAACTGGTGACGCCCGCGCCGCGCCGAACTCTGAACGACGCGGTCACGCAGTTCTGGAGTATCGCTGCGCCACTCTATGACCTGCCGGTTCTTCAGCATTGGGTGTATCGACCGGCACAGGACGAGGTGATCGCGGTGTTGAGGGACCGCGGTGCCCGCAAGGTTGCCGATATCGCTTGTGGCACAGGGATTCTCGCTGCGCGAATCGCGGACGAATTGGACGCTGGCGAGGTCTATGGCGTCGACATGTCCGACGGTATGCTCGCCCAGGCACGGGCGCGCTCCACAGAGGTGCAGTGGCGCAAGGGACCTGCCGAGCATCTGCCATTCGAGGAAGACACGTTGGACGCGGTCGTGACGACCTCGGCGTTCCACTTTTTCGACCAACCTGCCGCCCTGCGTGAGTTCCACCGCGTAGTGGCTCCCGGCGGTCTCGCAGCGGTAGCGACCTTGAGTCCACGAACTCCGCTCCGCCTGCATCGGCTGTCCGCCAATCGGCTCAACCCCGCACACAACCCGTCACCCGAGGAGATGCGGGAACTGTTCGAAGGCGCCGGTTTTCGCGTCCACGATCAACACCGCGTCCGACGACCCGCCTGGACGCGGGTGCTGTCGGACCTGATCACCATCGGCATCAAGCCCTGACGGATTAGGGCAAGCTACCGAACAGCAGGTTCGAGACGACCGTCATGGGGTCCTGCGGAGGCGGTTCGGTGGGTTCCGGTGGCACGGGCGGCGCGGCCGGTGGTGCGACTGGTGCCTGCGGAGGTCCGGGTGCCGGGCCAGCGGCAGGAGGCATCACAACGGGTGCGGCGGGTGGCGGAGCAACCGGCGCGACAAGGGCTTCGGCTGGCAACGGAGCAGCCGGGGCAGCAAGAGGTGCGGCGGGTGGCGGAGCAGGCGGCGCGACAACGGGTGCCGCGGGTGGCGGAGCAACCGGCGCAACAAGGTGTTCGGCTGGCGCCGGCGCGACAACGGGTGCCGGAACAACGGGCACCGCGGTCGGAACGGTAACCGTCTGTTGCGGAACCACGGCGGGCGCTGGTTCAGGCACTGCGACGGCAAGGGGCTCGGCGGGAGGCACGAGCATTTCCGGCGGCAATGGTGGCGGGGGTGGCGGCTCGGCGGCCAACGGTTGGACGGGCGGGGCTTGCGGCGTCGGAGTTGGCGCGGGAACCGGATGGACGCTGGCAGACGTCACCGAAGCACCCGAGGCAGCTGGCTCTGCGGCCCGCATCGAGGTGTTTTCGACGTTCAGCGCCGAACCCGCCGTGAGCGACAGTGCGGCCCCGAGACCCGCCACGGCGGCGGCCATGAGGCTCAGCTTCTTCGCATCCAACACCAGCGACCGCTGGCCGCTTCGCGGCGGCTCCGTGCGGGACGTCTCGATCGCCTGTGTCGAATCGGTGTCGACGGGGCTGACCGCCGGGGCCATCACCGTCTCGGCGGCTGACGTGGTCGACTCTTTCGTAACCGACACGCGCCAAGGCGGCTCGGGCGTCGGCTCAGTCCGAGGCGAATCCGCATCGACCTCGCTGACCGTCGTCAGCGCTGCGCCGCGGGCCAATGCGAGCTGGGTGTCGACCGAATCGGAGACGGGTATCGGCAGAGCCTCGAGGATCGGCCGGGCGACATCGTCGAGATCAGTGTGTGCGCCGACAAGGTAAAGGCTCTCGGGCAACCAACCGTCTTTACGGAAAACCGTCCTCAACGACTCAACCAGGTCCTCGGTGGTCTCCCGCGTGTCGGTGATCGCGGTGCGCACCGTCCCGGCCTCGGTCGGAACGACCATGATCGTCGCTGCATCGGGCTCGAGAATGCACAGGCCAGTCGATGTGTGTTCGCTTTGACGCCCGAGCTCGGTCCCCCAAGCCTGGGCAGCATTGCGCAGCGAAACTGGGTGAACGTTGTGGAAGCCCAAGTCGGACAATGACTTCATCAGCGCCGCGGCGTTCGCCTCGACCTCGTCGGTCCACGTCACGTGGACCGTGCCCACCTGGTGACCGCTTGCCGTCGCGATCGCCTGCGCGCCGCGCACAGCCGCCGCGTGCTGGGACGTGTCCCCAGATGCGCCGTCGTCGCCGGTCTGGACATCGAATGTGTCGTGGTCGAGGGTGGCGGCGTCGGGGCCTTGTCCGTCGAGCAGCACCCACCCGAAACTGGTGGACGTCATCGACAGTCCCAACACTGTCTGCACCTTTTGGCCCCACTCTCGTCGTCGAATCGACGTCGCCGCTGCGGGTCAAGCGCCCACCCGAAGCGAGCATAGTTTGCTCGCCCTCGCACGTCATCTCGTACGGAGAAGACGCGCAACACCAGCGCTGTGGCGTTTATCGATGGGCCGACCAGGGACGTTACCACGCGACGCGCGGCGCGAAATTGACGGCCACCAACGGAAACTCGCGCGGTACGGCTAGCCCGGCAAGCGTTGCTCGTTTCACTCGGACGTGTTTACCGCCTGCGTATCGCTTTCATTTCGTTGCGTGCGGGACAACCTGGCAATCACGCGGACAGTTGGGCCACGATGGAGCGATCAGCCGACCAATAGGCGTCCAAAGCAAATGAACGCGGCTGAACGCAACTCCGCCGTTGGACGATTCCATATCACCTATACGGGATAATGGAATTACCCGCAGACAGCGTTGACGCTCTTCCCGGCAGCCCCTGACCAAAATTTGCGCGCGAGTCAGTTTCAGACCGAAGGACTGGTTGCAGGGCTTTGACCGAAATGTTTTGCTACCAAGATCAGTCCGCAAGATTTGCGGCTGATTTGGAATAGCTATTGACCCAAACTGTGCGACAATGCGCATCGAAATACCTACCGACGAGATCGCTTGCTGGTGGGAGGAGACCAAAATTTCGACGCATCTGCGCCTCGCAGCGGGCATCTGCCTGCTTACCACGGGACTCCTCATTGGCAGCGCCGGCGGAGCAATCGCCACAGCCGACACCGAATCGACCGGTTCGACCAGCCAGAGCCAGGGTGCCGACCCGTCGACTCAAAGCGTCAACACAGCCAGCGCGCCGACCGCGAGCAGTACCGAACCGGCAACTACTAAGACCCCGCAGAATGCGGTCCGCACCGCTCTACTAGGTGTTCTCCAGAAGATTCGCACGCTCGGGAAAGTCCAGCAGCAGCCGGTGAAGAAACCGGTAGCAGACCCTGCCACTGCCGATAGCAAGCCCGACGGCACGGAAGGCGATGTCGGCGCTGCCGTCACCGAACCCGTCGCACAGTCGGATGTGGTCGCCTCCGATTCGAACGCGACCGAGCCCGAGACTTACGGCGCCGCGTCGGAATCAACTGACCCCGCGCCAGCCATCGACCCGGTGCCGCCGGTGCCGCTAGGGCCACCCCCAGTCGTTCCGGCGTCAAACGTGCTCGAGCCGGTGACAAATGCGATCGCGAGAGTCGCTAGTGCAGCATTGGCGGTGCCTTTCGTGCTCGCATCGCTTCCCACTTCCCCGACGCCGGTCGCCGATGTCATCGCGGCCGTGCAAAACATCCTCATCGCGGTTAACGATGCGATCGCACCCATCGTGCAACTGCCGTCCGATTTCGTCTCGCTGCTCGTCGCAGCCGGAATGAGCGCCAGCCCGGTCGACTCGATCGGTAACAGTGCTGGCGCTCGTTTGTCCGCCGCAACCGGCACGGCGCCGGTGCTCCCCTTTATGCCCATGGTTCCGCCGGTACCGCCGAATTCCCCCGTCGGGGTCATGCCGCTGCTTGGCGACGTCACCGCACCCCTCACGCTCGGCGGGCTCGCCGCAGCCGGGTTGAGCGCAGATTTGTCGCTTTCCGGTACGGCACCGCTGACAGCCGACGGCGCCGGTCCGACGGGCGCGCTGTCGTTACTCGAGCACACCGTCAGGGCCTTCCTCGCCCCCGCGTCGCTGTCGGCGCTCGCCGCTCTCGCGTTGCCGGGCGTCGCCGGGCTGCTGATCGTTTGCGCGGCGGGGATGCGGGTCGGATACCGCCAAGCCAAGGCGGCGTTGGCAGTCCGAACGACCGGGATTTCGCGGTTCGCACGCCAGGGGCCCCTGGGTGTCGTCCGTTCGGGCTCCTTGGTCACCTTGCATCCGCGCTCATCTGGCCCCCAGCATTCGCGCCCGCGACGTGTTGTCCGTCCTGACGTGTCCCGCGCGGCGCCTCTTCTCGAACAGGTCGCCTAGCACCCAGCCATACCGGCCATGACGCGGGAGATCTCACGTCAGGCATTCGTCCGCGGCGCGCTCGGCGGTGTCGTCGCCGGTGCACTGCTCGGGTCGTGCCGCTCAACAGCGCCAGAGCCGCCGGCCTCGCCCTCGGCCGCAAGCCCGTCGCCCCCGGCCTCGGTGGCCGGCCCACAGGACTGGAGTGCTCTCGACGAAGCGATCGACGGTCTGGTCGTCCTGCCATCCAGCGCCGACTACGCCGCGGCGAAGAGCGTCTTCAACGCTCGATTCGACGACTCCACACCGGCCGCGGTCGTCGTCGTGAAATCCGTCGACGACGTGCAGAGGGCAGCGGAGTTCGCGGCCAGAAACAACGTCAAGATCGCCGCGCGTAGCGGCGGGCATTCCTACATCGGCGCCTCAACGGCCTCCGGTGCAATGATCATCGATTTGCGCCAACTGGCTGGCGAAATCACCTACGACGATGGTCGCGGGCTTGCGACGATTTCCGCTGCTGTACAACTGGATTCGGTGCAGACGGCGCTCGCGGCGCACGGACGATCGCTTCCCAGCGGCAGCTGCCCGACCGTCGGCGTCGCCGGTTTGACGTTGGGTGGTGGGCTCGGCTCCGATGCCAGGCGTTCGGGCCTGACGTGCGACGCGCTGGTGTCGGCGTCCGTGGTATTGCCCAGCGGCGAAGCGATCACCGCTTCGGCGGACGACCATGCCGATCTGTTCTGGGCGCTGCGCGGTGGCGGGGGTGGCAATTTCGGTGTTGTCACGTCGTTCACGTTCCGAACGTTTCCTATCGCCGACCGGGACGTGGTCACTCTCGTGTTTCCCGAGGGTTCGACGGAGCAGGCGATCCTCGGCTGGCACGACTGGCTGCACGATGCCGACCGCGCGATCTGGGGCATGGTCAACATCACCGTGGGTACGGACGCTGGCGGCTGCACAGTCGTCTTGGCGACGCCGGCTGGCGACGGGCGTAGCGGAGCGAGTGACCTCAGCAGCGTGATTGGTGTGCGGCCTGTCAGCAACACGAGCCGAACCCTCAGTCGCATGGACTTCGTCCACTACTTCGAAGGCGGCGCTCAGGCAGCACGGCCGCGTGCATTCGTCGCGGGTTCCGACATCATCGGGGCGATGACGTCTGCCGCCGCGGAGTCGATCGTCGCCGCGACGTCGGCGTGGCCACCCGACGCCGGTTCCGCGACGGCGGTGATCGAATCGCTGTCCGGCGCCGTACGCGATGTCGCGGCCGACGACACCGCGTTTCCATGGCGACGTCAGGCGGCATGCATTCAGTGGTATACCGAGCCGCCATCGCAGGCGGCGATCGAAACCGCGGACAAATGGCTGGCCGGTGCGCATGCGGCGGTGCACGCGCACTCTGTCGGCGGCTACGTCAACTACGTCGAACCGGACACCCCGGCAGCGCGCTATTTCGCCGGCAACCTGGACCGACTTACGGCCATCGGGCGAAAGTACGACCCGGGCGGTTTGATGAATTCCGGTATGTGACATCCGTCGGTCGCGGTGCGACATACCAATATGAACACTCCAGGCTCCTTCAGAATCACACGCAGTGTCGGGGCTGCGGCAGCGGCGGCATGGGCGCTGCCGATTGCTTTTATCGAACCGCCGTCCGCGGCCGCCGATCCGTGCCCAGACGTCGAGGTCGTGTTCGCGCGAGGCACCACCGAGCCACCTGGGGTCGGTGGCGTCGGACAGGCGTTTGTCGATTCGCTTCGATCGCAACTTGGCGCACGCTCGGTTGGGGTGTACGCGGTCGATTACCCAGCCACCCGGGACTTCGTCCGCAGCGCGCCTGCCGGTGCACGTGATGCGAGCACCCATATCCAGGCCATGGCTTCGAACTGCCCGAACATCCGCATGGTGCTCGGCGGATACTCCCAAGGCGCGGGGGTGATCGACATGTCCACGACGGCGATGCCACCGCAGGTCGCCGATCATGTCGCTGCCGCAGCATTGTTCGGGGCTCCGAGGAGCGCCTTTGCCGACTCCCTCTCCCCTGGCCCGCTGCCCGCGATCGGCCCGCTCTATGCAGCCAAGACCATCGACCTGTGCGTGCCCAATGATCCGATCTGCTCCAACGGCTGGGACATGCGGGCGCATGGCGCATACGTCGAGACCGGAATGGTCAATCAGGCCGCGACTTTCGCTGCGAGCCGACTCTAGGACGGGCGAAAAATGCCGATGCTCAACACAATCCTGGACGCCTTCGCCCAGTTCCGACCAGCAAGTTCTTAGAGACTTGCCAGAAAAGGGTAACGGTTCGTCTGCAGGCTACGGCGAATTCACCTGCAAGCCACTTCGTTCCGAACGACCTCGTAACACTCTGCGACTGTCGCGCGACATAGTTGACACCGCTGGGAGTCGGGAGGTCGGGCATGGCGAAGCCGCAGTACGTCGCTACCGCTGTCGTGCTGGCAGCATGGGGCAAACTCAAGGGCGCGAGCTCCCTTGACGAGGGCACCCGAATCGAAGCTGAGTGTTTTCCCCCCCGACGCGCACGGGGCGTCGCGGTGTGTCAGCATAGGTCCGTGAGTCCACGCCACATCGCTGTCTCGATCGGCGCTGCGGCAGTGGCGACTTCGGTTTTGCAGGCTGCGCCGATACCGCTAGCCCAGGCGGCGCCCTGCCCCGACGCCGAAGTGGTATTCGCCCGTGGCACCACCGAGGCGCCCGGTCCCGGTCCCACGGGAGACGCGTTTATCGACTCGCTGCGCTCGCGCGTCGCGGGCAAGTCGGTCGGGGTGTACGCGGTCGACTACCCTGCCACCACCGACTTCCCAACCGCTGTCGAGGGCATCTCGGACGCGCGCACACACATCCTTGCGACCGCGGCCAGTTGTCCTAAGACCAAGATGGTGCTGGGCGGATTCTCTCAAGGCGCGGCGGTCATGGGCTTCGTCACCGCGAGCGTTGTGCCTGACGGGGTTTCAGCTACAGAAGTGCCTGCGCCGATGCCGCCCGAGGTCGCCAACCACATTGCGGCTGTTGCCCTCTTCGGAAAACCGTCGACACGCTTCATGCGTGCGATCAATGACCCGGACGTCACAATCGGCCCGCAGTACGTGGGCAAGACCATCGACTTGTGTGTAGACAACGACCTGGTTTGCGATATGACCGGCAGAAGTTTCTCCGCGCACAACCAGTACGTCGAGGCCGGGATAGTCGACCAGGGCGCGACTTTCGTCGCGAATCAACTCCAGGCGAGTTGGGCCGCGGACGCGGCGGTGGCACCTACTGAGGGTGCGACTCCGTCACCGCAGACACCGCCAGCGCCGCTGCCACTTTCGGCTGCCGCAGGCGCGGCTGCTCCCCCCGCCGGAATTGCAGGCCCCACACCGCATCTGCCCACGGGGCCTGTTCCTCCCGGGCCGCCCGCGACTCCAGTGGCAGCCCCTCCGCCCGCTGGGCCTGTCATCTGACGTAAACAACCCGACGCTCGCCGATGTCGGGACGAGCGCGATACGGACAGATCCGGTGCCTCGCTACCGATCCCAACAAACTGCGGCGAATTCGGCTGCGCTGCAGCAATACCGCGGTGGCGGACGGCGACCTTGCGGTGTGCTGTGTAGCGACTGGGTATTCGCCGTGTAAACCCTGCGTGACGTTCCACCAAAGGCGTGCGCGCAATTTCTGCCGTCTTTGCTTGAATCCCAATGACTTTGACCTGCCTCCACGTCACTGCGGATCGCAAATTTGGCATGCGCCGACACTGCCGGCGTTGCTGACCACACTCGACTGTTCCGGGCGGCCGTACGTCGGCACCTCGCGAAACACGTTGGCGCGCGCCGATGAAAAGCTTGCCTGATGGTTCGCTGGCCTACATAATCACCCGGTGACCCAACTGAAGAGTCGTATTTGTGCGTTCGTCGTCGCCTTGATCTCCGTGTTTTCGATGCTGTCCGTTCCGGTAGCTGCAGCCGAGGCCGCCAACATCACCGACATCCAGCACGTCAACGACCGCTGGGACAAGGTCTCGGTCTACTCCCCATCGATGAACACCGTGATCGTCAACGACGTCTTCAAGGCACCCAAGTCAGGTGCGCCCGTCTTCTACCTGCTGCCGGGCATCGACGGTGGCGACGACATCGCCGGCGGCGGTATCGCTTCCGGCGGCACGAGCTGGTTCGGCATGACCGACATCCAGGGCTTCTTCGGCAACAAGAACGTCAACGTCGTCTCCCCGCTCGGCGGCGCGTTCAGCTGGTTCACGAACTGGGTCGCCGATCCCGGCAAGCAGTACCAGACCTACATGACCCAGGAACTGCCGCCACTGATCAACAAGCAGTACAACACCAACGGCCGCAACGCCGTCGGCGGCTTATCCAGCACCGGTGGCACCGCGATCGACTACGCCGTTCAGGCGCCGGGACTGTACCGGGCCGTCGGCTCCTACAGCGGTCTGCTCAACCCCGCGGATCAGCCCCAGCAGGTTTCGATGACGCTGATGGGCGGCGGACAGAGCGCCGACGCCATGTGGGGCCCAGCGGGCGGCCCGCTTTGGGTGGCCCACGATCCATCCAAGAACGTCGCGAAGCTCAAGGGTGTCGCTGTCTACGCCGCCGCGTCCGCCAGCGGCGGGGTAGGCACCGTCGACCGGCTGCCCGAAGACTTCGGACCGAACTTCACCGGTGGGCTGATCGAACGCATCGTCGCCGACAGCACGAAGGTGTTCGCCGATTCCGCGGCGGCCGCCGGCGTACCGATCAACTACGTCGTTCGGCCCGACGGCTCCCACACCTGGGGCCTGTTCGAATCGGAGATGCAAGAGTCCTGGAACACCACCGTCGGACCGGCGCTCGGGGCCTAGGGCCTAGCCATCAACGGCTTGGTGCGTTGAGTTCTTAGCCGGAACAGACGCGCTCAGCCGCGCGGCGCCCGCCGCGATCACGAAGCATCCGAGCTCGGTCCACCCTGCGAAATCGCTGAGGCCGTGCTTGGCCAGCAGCAGGAGCGCGACGCCCGAAACGCAAATCAGCGCACCGGCGGCAGTGGCATGGGCGCCAGTGGCTCCCACTGGCGCATCCCACCACGGCAGCCGCCGATGCTCGAGGGGTGACAGTAGTCGGAAAGCCACGGCCATGACGGCCGCGAAGACAACCGCCCGCAGCGCAAGAAGGGCCCAAAACCCTGGCGCATCAACGTCATACGCGTCGAGACCGACCGCGTTCAGCGCGAAGGTGGCCACCGCGATCGCCGGGACGTGCCAGAGGTAGAGCGTCATGGCTCCCCCGTTGCCCACCACGACCAGGCGCCAGATGCGCGGCCGGGCGGCCCACCGGCTGACTGCGCCCGCGGTAGCCACGAACGCGCACGACATCCAGGTGCAGTGCAGCGCGAGCAACAGCGTTGGCGGCGACACGTTCGACATTCGCTCCATGCCGGTCACGACGAGGGATATTTCGTAGGGTCCAACCATCGCGAGCACCACCTGCGCGACGAATGCGGCAGCGGCAGCGGCCAGTGCGGCGCGTGGGCCGATCAGTCGACGCGCGTACGCGACGCCGATCACGACGGGGATCAACCACACGATCACGAAGTTGGCGCTGCCAGCCGTGGACGTGCCGACGGCGATCCGGATCCCGTCGATCGCCACCGCAGCGGTAATCAGCGACGCGACGAGAACAGCAACTCCAACGCCCGTCCGCAGACGCGTGAGGGCCGGGACGAATGCCAGCACCACGAGGTACACGCCGAGGAACCACAGCAGCGCCACGCACTCGCGCCCGAGTCCCGCCGCGGATTCGGCGCCAAGGGTCATCCGCGCCACGAGGAGACCGACCGACCATGCCGCGAGGTACCAGAAGACGGGCCGACACAGGCGTTGCGACCTCGTGAAAAGCCATGTGCCCCACGGGGTTCCGGTGTGCCAACCGTATGCGCCGGCGGCGCCGCCCGCGAGGAAGAACAGCGGCATGACCTGGACGATCCAGGTGATCGGGGCGATCGCGGGTAGCTCACCGAGGAGGTTGCCGATGCGCAGTCCACCGGAGTCGATCGTGGCCAGCAGCAACGCGCAATGCCCGAACATGACGACGACGAGCGCGGCAAGTCGGGCGACGTCGACCGCGCGGTCGCGGCTGGCCGGGGTGTTGTCGGCGGCCGTGCGGGCGTCCGGCGCAGGCGTGGTGAGCGGCATGATCCCAGCATGCCGGGTGGGGGCACCATGCGGATGAGTAGTACTACGCGCTAATCTCTCGTCCGCGGCGTAGTGCCGCAGTTTGCCCGGAGGGAATTTCGACATGCGCATCCTGAATGTGGCCGTGCTCGTCGCGGCGGTCGCCGTCTTCGGCTCGTCCGGTGTGGCTGCGGCCGCACCGAAGGACTACTGCGCCGATCTCAAGGGCGGGATTGCGGGCGCGACGTGCGTCATTCAGTTGTCCGACGCCGGCTACAACGTCGATATCAGCTTTCCGACCGACTACCCCGATCAGAAGTCGGTGGCCGACTACATCACTCAGACGCGCGACGGGTTCCTCAACGTGGCCAAATCGGGAGCGCCGCGCGACACCCCGTACGAGCTGAACATCACCTCGACCAACTATGGGTCAGCGATACCGCCGCGTGGCACGCAGGCCCTGGTGCTCAAGGTCTATCAAAACGTCGGCGCCGCGCATCCGCAGACGATGTACCAGGCGTTCAACTGGGATCAGTCGTATCGCAAGCCGATCGTCTGGGACACAGCGGGAGACGACAAGAAAACCCCGCTGTGGCGGGTCGACGATCCGCTGAAGACCGTGGCCCCGATCGTGCAGGCCGAGTTGCAGAAGCAAATGGCACCGCCGGTGCCGGCCGTGCCGCCCGCGCAGCCGGGACAGCCAACAGCGACCCCGCCACCTGCGCCGACGGCACCGCCGGTGGCGATTGCGCCGACTGCCTTGTATGACCCGATGAATTACCAGAATTTCGCTGTGACCAATGACGGCGTCATCTTCTTCTTCAGCCAGGGGCAGCTGCTGCCGGAGGCGGCCGGGGCCACCCAGGTGTTGGTCCCTCGCGCCGCGATCGACCCGATGCTGGCCTAACGCTCAACCGTTACTGAAGATTGCCACGCCGCGTCGGACACGACAGTAAGGTGCAGCTCGTGGGCAGGAACCTGTTAGCCAACGGCCGGGGCCGCTGGCTGGCGCTCGCGGCCTCCGTCGTGGTTGCTGCCGGCATGTTCTATGCCCAAGACACAAAGCGTCCGTGCTGCGCCGAGAACGCGGCGGTAGCGCCGACGTCCCAGGCGCCTGCACCTCTGCCAGCCGCCGCGCCGTCTGTCGCCAGTCCGACGGAGGCGGAACTGTTGGCTGCGAGCGCCCCTGTCACTGCTGGCCAGGATTTCCAGTTCGCGTTACCCGCTGGCATCGCGCCTGAAGAGGGATTGCAGATCCACACAATCTGGGTGGCCCGTGCCATCAGCGTGCTGTTTCCTGAGATCAAAACCATCGGTGGGTACCGGCAGGATGCGTTGAAGTGGCATCCCAACGGGTTGGCGATTGACGTGATGATCCCGAACTATCACAGCGACGAGGGAATCGAGCTCGGCAACCAGATCGCCGGGTTCGCATTGGCGAACGCGAAACGGTGGGGCGTGATCCACGTGATCTGGAGGCAGGGCTTCTACCCGGGCATCGGCGCGCCGAGTTGGACGGCGGATTACGGGAATGAAACTGCTAACCACTTCGACCATGTTCATATCGCCACCGACGGCGGCGGATACCCGACCGGCAAGGAAACGTACTACATCGGGTCTATGAAGCTCTGAACGGTCTTGGGCCGCCACCCTCTCGAATGGCGGGCCAACTCACCCGAATTCGGTTGCGGCACATCAAGTGTCCGCAGCAGTAGCCGTTGCACGGAAGTGGCCGATTTCGCGCGACTTTCATGTTTGGTCGCAAAGGGGCCGACCCGGCTTGGCGGCCCTGATCAGGGTTTTCGTGCCTCTGGCAGCCGGGGCCCCACGTCGATTCCGTTGAGGGCGCAACGACGAGTTCCCTTGCATCCCCATATGAGGTATGTGCACGTCAGTTGCAGACTATGCTCCGCCCACGGGAGGAAGGGCTTACGCCTGCAACACATTAGGGGGGAACCAAGATGACTGTCGTCTCGTTCATTGCTATTCACCCAAAGCCAGGTGGCAATTGGGAAGAGCTCCAAAAACAGCTGAAGAAAGGAAGTGACCTCGCCCGGAAGCATGGCGCTGAGAACGTGACCGCGTTGTGGAACGTGGCCGGCGGAACCGCCACCGGAACGGTGATCTTGCTCTCTAGCTGTGCCGATTGGACGAGTTACGGGAAGATTCAGGACGCCATGTTGGCTGATCCCGAGATGCAGGCTCTCATGGCCGATCCGAACAGTCCGATCGCCAGGTGGGACACGTATGTCAGCCAGACGATCCCTGACATCTAGAAGCTGCGCCCCACGATAGGTTCGGCCCGCCACCCCTTCGAGTGGCGGGCCGAACGATTGCTTTGGGTGATCAGGGTTGTTTGGTCAGAACCGGCAGGGTGCCGCCCTTGAGGACCGGCGGCCGCACCACATTGCGCTTGGGCGCAGTGGTGACGACGATCTTTCCGTCGCGGCAGCTGACGATCTTGCCATCAACGAAGACATCCTGGCCGTTGTCGATCGGGATGTCATAACCGTCAGCGTCGGTGTAGGTACAGCCGCCACCGCCGGGGGCCGGGTCGTTGTCGACGGCGTAGGCGGTCGCCGGGGCGATGGCGAGCACGGCGAAGGCGCCGAGGACCGTCGCCGCGTACTTGAAGCCCGTGACCTTGCGGGTGGTTGAAGTGGTCATTGTGGATTCCTCTCGTGGATGGCTTTGGGACTGCGGTGGTTTGGTTGTTGAGAGGAATACTGCTGGTTAAGCGGTGGCTTCGTAATCGCCCAGAAGCCAGAGTCCACTGCTGCGATGGGAAGAGTTTCCTATCCGCCAGGTAAGGACGGCGCAGAAGGCTTACATCCAGCTCGGCGGTCTGATCGAATTCGCCAGGTCGACCAGGGTGTAGCGATGGCGCCGGCGCGGCGAGTGCCGCGCCAGTTCTCGAAGGGCCTCCTCGAGACCCGTGCGCAATCCCTCCTGGTCGAACACCTGGCTGAGGATCGGGTCGGTGGCGGCAGGCGTCGCGCCGGATCGAAGCCAGTCGAGGGCGGTACCGAGCACAAGCGCGCGCACCTGCAGGGCGCGCGGCTCAGTCTCGGACAACTGACCGACGCGCCTCGCCGAATCGCGCAGGTCGGCCTCGGTGATTTCGGCGATGGGCCGCCCGTCGAGCAGCATCAACACCGACGTCAGCTGGGCTTCACCGTAGTGGCGCGAGGTTAACGGGACCTCGTCGAGCACATCGATCGCGACGGGCCGATCGCCGCGCGCGGCGAGTTGGCGAGCCAAGCCGAACGCCGCACTCACCATGGAATGGTCGGTGCGCCACAACGTCCGGTAGTACCGCTCGCACGACTGCCGCAATCGTTCGGCATTCCGTGCGTCTTCAGTACCGAGCATCAGCTCGGCCGTGGCGGCCGACGCCACCTTCGGCGCGGCTTCGCCGGGTACCGCGGCGACCACCCGCTGGAAACACTTCAGTGCTGCCCGTAGGTTTCCGGAATCCAGCGCGGAGATCCCGTCGTCCCAGTCCATCCGCCAATCGCTTTCCCGGTCCTCGGTCGGGGCCGGCGTCGGCAGTGCACGGGCGACATCGCGTGCGGTCAGCCGGACGGGGTGCAGGCGCCCGTCGACGAACACGTCGGTGCGCTGCGGCGCCAGGTCCGCTCCGAACTCCGAGCCGTGCATGGTGAAGAGCACCGACGTCCCTGGGCGCGGCACACCGGTCTGCTCCGCGAGAACTTCACGCAGCACTCCCTTGCACTGGGTCGCCATCTCGTCTGCTGACGAGAACCGCTGCGCCGGACGGGGATTCGTCGCGCGCACCAGCAGCCGGTAAAACGATTCATACCGTTGGAACAGGGGCACGTCGTCGGGTTCGGGCAACGTCTCGGCGTAGGGGTCATCGGGCATGTCGACGGTCAGTTTGGCCAGCGTTCGGCCGACGGTGTAGATATCGGTCGCGACCGTCGGACCGGTTCGTACGATCTCGGGTGCCTGAAATCCCTTGGTGCCGTAGATGTATCCGAAGTCTCCGATACCCGACACCGCGCCCATGTCGATCAGCTCGACGTTGTCCTCGGTGAGCATGATGTTCTCCGGCTTGAGATCGTTGTAAACCAGGCCGAGCGAGTGCAGGTAGGACAGCGCAGGCATGACCTCGAGCACATAACCGAGCGCCTGCTCCACCGGCATCATCGGATTGGGTTCACCTTGCGGCGCTTCCGCTCGCTGCTTGGCCAGGATTGCCTGAAGCGTGGTACCGCCGAGGTACTCCATCACGATGTAGCCGATCGGACGTCCATCGAAGCCCGGGTGTTCGACGAAGTTGTAGATCTTGACGATGCCGGGATGGTTCACCATCGCGAGGAACTGACGTTCGGCGATGGCGATCGCCTGCGCCTGC
>DASRJA010000686.1:0-2373 GCA_035649695.1 Mycobacterium sp.
CGTCGGCGATGTCCTGCAGCTTGCGCAGGTGCGTGTACATGCCGTCCGCGGTGACCTTTCCGGCAAGGTCGCGGGAAAGATCGGGCGCGGGTGCGGGTTCGGTGGACGAGCACGACGCGAGCGTCGTCACCGCTATGGCCAGGACCGCGGCGATGGCCCTCATGATTCGAGGACGTGCCGTGTGCGATCGTCGCGAATCGGCACGCCATTGCGGCCGCTCTGGTCCTGGGCGTACAAGCCCACGGCGTATGCCACTCCGCCTCCCATGATCTCGAGCGCCGTGCGGTCGATGTGATCCAGCGTGTCAGTTGCCTTGTGATAGTTCGGATCGAATGGCTCGTCGGCCTGCCCGCCCCAGCGCTCGGCCTGCGCGGCCGTCTTCTTGTCCTCGGCCCCGGAAAAGAGGCCGCCCGCAGGCACTCCGGCCAGGGTGAAGGCGTCATAGTCCGACCGACCGTCGAAGGAGGTGTCTTCGGCCGGCTTATCGGCGCCCTTCAGATAGGCGACCAGCGTGCGTTCGATGCCCGCGGAGCCTTCGGGCACCCGCGGCACGCCGTTGTTGTCGTTCGGCGGGGTGGACTGGTCGCCGTCGTAGGTGAAGTAGCCGGGGTTGGGTGAGCCGAGCATGTCGAAGTTGAGGTAGAGCGCAACGTCTTTGAGCGCATCCTCGTTGAGTGTCTGCACGTAGTTGCGGGAGCCGAGCAGTCCGTGCTCCTCCGCGCCCCAGAAACCGAACCGCACCGCATTCGTCACCTGCGGCGAATTGCCAAGCTGCAGCGCGGTTTCCAGTACGGCCGCCACTCCCGAGCCGTTGTCGTTGATGCCGGGCCCCTCGGCAACGCTGTCAAGGTGCGCGCCGATCATCACGACGTTGGCGGTAGATCCCGTCTTGGTCTGGGCGATCACGTTGCGTGTCTTTTCGTTCCGCACGCCGGCGTTGAGCTTGATGGTGGTTGGGCCCGGCGCGGCACGCAGCCGCTCACCGGTGGCCTTGGTGACGCTGATGACCGGGATCTTCACATCGGTCTCCTCGCCCAGCGTGCCGCCCATTCCGTCGCCGTCCTCGTTGTTGGCGACGATCAGCGCCACGGCGCCGCGTTCGGCGGCGACGGTCTGCTTCGCCCCGAACGGGCACTTGCCGCGGTCCACCAGCACCACCGCACCGGCGACCGGCAGGCCGTCGTAGTCGGATGCGGTGCAACCCGGAGTGTCCTCGACACGGGCGGGCACCAGCGGCCCGGTTACACCGTCGGGAGGGGTGCCCTTGGTGAACTCCAGTGGCTTCGCGGCGACCTTGTCGCCGTTGACTGTGAGCAATGGCTCGTCGGCGTACGGCAGATGGACCTCGAACTCCGGGGTCTGCACGTCGAAACCCTTGTCCCGCAACATGTTCACCACGTAGTCGACGCTGGCGTCGTAGCCGGAGGTGCCGAGTGCGCGATTGCCGTCGTGGGCGTTGGCGATCTCTTGCAGCTTCTTTAGGTGCGCTATCATCGCGTCGGCGGTCATCCGCTTCTGCAGCGTCGCGGCAAAGTCCGTCGCTGGCGTTGCTGCGGTGGTCTGGGTAGCGGTCGGCTGCGCAGGTTGGGGGCGCAGCTCGCGACCGCAACCGCCGAGCGCCGCGACGGCGATCGCCACCGTCAGCACCGCCAGGGTTTTGCGCACCATCGCCACCACCGTAGTCCGACTAACCAGGTTGGCGGACCGAGGCCATGACATTTCGATCCCCGGTCAGGCGTCGCGCCGGTTCACCACGACGATCGCGGCGGCGTAGATCACCGCGACGACGATCGCGAAGTACACCAACGAGCCAACCTCACCCCACGGCATGTCATAGACCGGGTACAGCCACTGCACGTCGATGAACCGAAACAGGTTCGCGAACGGCAGATACGGCCCGACCTCCGAACTGATGCTGGGCAGGTTGCCCAGCACGGGCTCGACGAGCAGCGGCCACAGCAGCAGCACCGCGACCGCACCCGCCGAATGTCGCAGCAGCGCCGCGACCCCGACTCCGAGCACCGCGGTCAGCGCCGCGTACAGCGCGATCGCGCCGACCAGTCGCCAGGCGTCCACGAAGGACAGGTTCGACCCGACAAGCGGAGGGGCCATCAGGCGCGCGACCACCACTGCGGCGATAGTCATCGCTGCCGCGTATATAGCGGAAAACAGCGCTGCTACAATGGCTTTCGCTGCCAACACCAGGGTGCGATTCGGCGTGGCCATGAACGTCGTGCGGATCATCCCGCTGCGGTATTCACCGGTCACCGTCATCGCGGCAAGCACCATCAGCACCGGTACGCCGAATATCGCTACCCCCATCGCGGCCTTCTCCGGTGGCAGCGGCGCCGCACCGTATGCCGTGGACGCCTG
>DASRJA010000687.1:0-2338 GCA_035649695.1 Mycobacterium sp.
AGTCGGGGATTGTGTCCTACGCCGAGATCGTGTCGTCGATCTCGGCAAAGTCCGCCGGCCCCGGAACCCGCGCCAACATCGACGAGTTCACCGAAACAACCTCCACCGCACTGCAAGTCGTCGGCGGCGCCCAGCGTGGTAAGGCGGTGATGATCATCAACCCTGCCGATCCACCGGTTCTGATGCGCAACACCGTCTATTGCCTCGTCGACGGCGATGCCGACCACCACGCGATCGAGAATGACGTGCTGGCCATGGTCGAGAAGGTCAACGCCTATGTGCCCGGCTACCGGCTCAAGCAACGCGTCCAGTTTGAAACGTTCAGTTCCGAACGCCCGCTGTATATCCCGGAGACTGGCAAGTTCAGCGGTACGCGGGTGACGGTCCTGCTCGAGATCACGGGCGCCGCGCATTATCTGCCGGCGTACGCGGGCAATCTCGACATCATGACGTCGGCGGCCAAGGCCACGGCCGAACGCATCGCCGCTCATTCCACCGAAACCGCCGGAGCAGCATCATGACTCACGATCTCTACATAAGCGACGTCACCCTACGCGACGGCATGCATGCCGTGCGCCATCAGTACAGCGTCGAACAGGCGGTCACGATCGCTACGGCTCTCGACGCCGCCGGAGTGGACTCCATCGAGGTCGCCCATGGCGATGGCCTGGCCGGATCGAGTTGCATCTACGGCTTCGGCGCGCATACCGATCTGGAATGGATCGAAGCGGTGGCGGGAGCGGTGCAGCGGGCCAAGGTTGCCACACTGCTCCTGCCCGGTATAGGCAGCGTGCACAACCTCAAGGATGCGCACCGCGCAGGCGCCACCGTTGTGCGCGTCGCCACGCACTGCACCGAGGCCGACATCTCGGCGCAGCACATCGCCGCCGCCCGCGAGCTCGGCATGGACACCGTGGGCTTCTTGATGATGAGCCACATGACCCCACCGGCCGCCCTGGCCGAACAGGCCAAGCTCATGGAAGGCTATGGCGCCACCTGCGTCTACGTCGTCGATTCCGGCGGTGCCATGACGATGCGCGACGTGGCCGAGCGCGTGGACGCGCTACGCCAGAGGCTCTCCCCTACAACGGAAATCGGTATCCACGCCCACCACAATCTGTCGTTGGGCGTCGCCAACTCGATCGCCGCAGTTGAGCATGGCGCCAATCGTGTCGATGCCTCGCTGACCGGCATGGGCGCAGGCGCGGGCAACGCGCCGCTGGAGGTATTCGTCGCCGCCGCCACCAAGCTCGGCTGGTATCACGGCTGCGACCTGCACGCCCTCGAAGATGCCGCCGACGACATCGTCCGCCCGTTGCAGGACCGACCCGTGCGCGTCGACCGCGAAACGCTGACGCTGGGCTACGCCGGGGTGTACTCCAGCTTCCTGCGGCACGCCGAAGCGGCCGCCGAGCGCTACGACATCGACGCACGGACGCTGCTTGAGGAAGCAGGCCGGCGCCGCATGGTCGGCGGGCAAGAAGACATGCTCGTCGACATCGCGCTCGACCTCACGACTGACAAGCAGTCGGCTTAAGTGGTCGGCTTACCGCTTGCGGCCGTGTTCGAGTGCGAATGGCGGTAACTGTAGAGCCCGTAGATCACCAGTCCGATCACCAGCCACACGGCGAACCGCAGCCAGGTGACCGTCGTGAGGTAGGTGGTTAGCCAGATCGACGACGCGACCCCGATCAGCGGGATGACCGGCATGCCGGGAGTGCGGAAGCCGCGCTCGATATCGGGCGACCGGTAGCGCAACACGATGACCGCGGTGCACACGACCGCAAACGCAAGCAGGATCCCGATGTTGGTCAGTTCGGCGGCCTCGGCGATCGGCAGGAAGCCGGCGATCAGGCCCGAGCCGATGCCCACGATCCAGGTGACGCGAACGGGCACCCGGTGCTTGGGGCTGACGGCGGCGAACCACTTGGGCAGCAGCCCATCACGGGACATCGAGAACCAGACCCGGGTCACGGCGTACATGAACGTCCACATAACCGTCGCGATCCCGAGAATGGCGCCGACCGAGATCAGCGTTGAAGACGGCGAAGAACACCACCGATGCGCCGGCGAACACTCCGCCCCAGCCGAACGGCAGGAACGGCGTGTAGTTGTCGGTGTTCACGTAGAACACGCCGAGCACAACGATCAGGACGACGACTCCGACCTTGAGCCAGACGAGCAGGGTCTCCACGCGAGCGGCGCTGCGCACGCCGCGGGTGAGGATGAAGGCGATCAACAGGCACAGCAGCAATGCGAACAGGTCGACCACGCGGCCCGGCTGGTCAGGGTCGCTGCCCGGCGCCCCGAGCATCCACTCGGGCAAGTTCAGCCCGAT
>DASRJA010000688.1:0-8393 GCA_035649695.1 Mycobacterium sp.
GAAGCGCGGCGACTGGATCGAGAACGGCTGGAAACGCGATCCGCAGGAATACCTTCAGGCCGGCAACATTTGGACGACATGCGAACCGGAGGAACCGATCCTGCCCGGAGTAATCGACGTGCTCGGTGACGACTTCATCATGTTCGCCAGCGACTACCCACACTGGGACGGCGAATGGCCGGAGAGCACAAAGCATCTGCGCACCCGTGCCGACATCAGCGAGGAAACCCGCGCGAAGATCGGCGGACGCAACGCCCAGCGTTTCTACTCGCTCAACTGATCGCGAAGGTGCGCCGAAACTGTAGTTAACGTGCCGATCACTCGAACTTTCTCCGCGATAACTACAGTCTCGCGGAGCTGCGGACTCGCTCAACTGATCGCGAAGTCGATGACGCCGCGGATCAGCTTCCCGTTCAGCAGTTCGTCGTAGGCGGCATTGATGTCATCGAGCCGGTACCGCTTGGTGATCATCTCGTCCAGTTGCAGCTGACCGGTCTGATACAAGCGAGCCAGCCTGGCGATGTCCGCTCTCGGGTTGCACGACCCGAATACGGTGCCGACCAGGTTCTTGTTCCACAGAATGAAGTCCTGCAGCGCAATCTTCGCCGAACGCGTTGTCTGCGCGGTCATTCCGGTGAGTACGCAGGTGCCGCCCTTTCGTATCAGCTTGAGATACGAGTTGACGTCCTCGCCCGCGATGAGCGACGGGGCGACGACCACGCTGTCGGCCATAACGCCGTAGGTCAGGTCACGGACCAGGTCGGTGGCGTCGGCCACGGTGGCGACGCTGTGCGTGGCGCCGAACGTCAGCGCCGCCTTCTGCTTGAACTCGACGGGGTCGACCGCGATGATCTGCGCCGCGCCGTTGATCCGCGCACCCTGGATCGCCGCGGTGCCGATCCCGCCTGCGCCGACCACCACGACCGTGTCGCCGCCACGGACATTCGCCCGGTTGACGGCCGACCCGTAGCCGGTCGGGATGGCGCACGACAGCAGGGCACTGGGCACCAGCGGCAGGTGCGGCTCGATCCTCACGATCGAGTGTTGGGACACCACAGTGTGTTTCGCGAACGCGCCGACCTTGGAGAGGTGGCCAAGCGGCTTGCCGTCGGCGGTGTGATGACGAAAGGTTTGATCGGTCGGCATGCCGGGCGCCATCGTCGCGGCGCCCTCATCGCAGAGGTACTCCATGCCGGATGCGCACCAGCGGCAGTGCCCGCACACCGCGACGAACGACATCACGACGTGATCGCCAACCACGAGATCCGATACGCCGTCCCCAACCTCAAGCACTGTGCCGGCGCCTTCGTGGCCGCCGATCATGGGAAACATTGGGATCAGGCCGAACTCGCGAGCGACCTCGTTGGAGACCGACATATCGCCCTTGAGGATGTGGTCGTCGGAGTGGCACAGGCCGGCGGCGGCCATCTCGACGAGCACTTCGCCGGCGCGTGGCGGATCGAGTTCGAAGTCTTCGACCGACCACGGCCCGCCCACATCGTGCAGGATCGCGGCGCGGCTTCTCATGCCGGGCGGAAAGTGACGGGAAGGGTCTTCGGCGAGCGGAACGGCATGCCGACGATCTTGCTGTCCTCGTCGGGAACCAGCTGCAGGTCGGTGACGCGATCGAACAGGCTGTTCAGCATCGCCCGGGTCTCCAGCCGTGCCAGGTGCATGCCGAGGCAACTGTGAATGCCGCCGGCGAACGAGACGTGCGCGCGCCGGGCGCGGTGGACGTCAAATCTGTCCGCGTTGGGCCAGCGCGTTTCGTCGCGGTTGGCGGAGCCCATGCACAGGTGGACCTGCGCGCCCTCTCCGATGGGCACACCGTTGATCTCGACGGGTCTGGTGGTGGTGCGAGGAACGCTGACGAGCGGCGTCTCGTACCGAATGCCTTCTTCGATCGCAGCCGGGATCAAATCACGGTCGCGCGCGACGGCCTCGAGCTGCTCGGGATGCGTGAGCAACAGATACAGAAGGTTGCTCGACGACCGGAACGTCGTCTCGAGACCTGCGGGCAAAAGCAGCCGCAGGAACGAGATGATCGCCTCGTCGGTGAGCTTCTCGCCGTCGATCTCAGCGCCGACCAGATCGCCGATGACGTCGTTGGTCATCTTGCTGCGTCGCTGGTCGACCTGCTGCTGGAAATAGGTCTGTAGTTCGACGGATGCCTTCAACCCGGCCTCGATGTCGATGTAGATCGAGATCAGGTCGAACGACAACCGCCGGAACAGGTCTAGGTCTTGCTCCGGCAGTCCCAGCAGCGCGGCGGTGACGCGTGTTGGGAACTCGAGGGTGATGGCGGTGATCAGGTCGGCGGCGCCGTTGTCTTTGATCTCGTCGACCAGGTGGTCACAGATCGGATCGATCACCGCGGGCTCCCACCGTTCGAGCGCGCTCTGCCGGAAGGCCTTGGAGATCAGGCTTCGGTGGTCGTGGTGCTGCTTGCCGTGCATGCCCAGAATCGTCGGGCCGAAGACGAGTCCGATCGTGTTGTTGTATTGCTCCGATCCGAACAGCTCGTCGTCGCGAAAGGCCGCGAAAACGCTGTTGAAGTCGAATAGCGTCCATTCCTCGGCGGGCAACATCTCCGGCGGGGCCATCGCGGTGTCCATGATCGTGCCGCGCCACACCGGCTCGGTCTTGCGCTTGTGCGCGAAGAATGCGTACGGATCGGCGTCGAGGCTGATCGGCTGATCGTGCGAATCGGTGCTGACCGTCACCTGTGCCTCCCGGAGCAGCCGCATCTAGCGGCTGTGCCCCCTATCTTTACTATTTTAGGTATTCTAGGTCAAGGAAACCGAAGGGACATGATGCAGCGTCGGCCGGTGTGTGCCATCGAGGATCTGCCGCCGGGGAGCATGAAGCTGGTGCAGGCGGGCAAGTTCGGTGTGGGCGTCTACAACATCGACGGCTCGGTGTTTGCGATCGCGAATTACTGTTCGCACGAGGGTGCTCCGTTGTGCGCGGGGTACGTCGTCGGCACCAACGAATTCGCGCCTGACGTTCCGGGACAGCTGCGCCGCGTCCGCGAAGGCCGGATTGCGCGCTGCCCCTGGCACAACTGGGAGTTCGACATCACGACGGGGGTGAACCTCGCCGATCCGCAGAAGCGGGTCCGCACGTATGAGGTCGACGTTTCCGACGGGCAGGTGTTTCTGACCGCATGACTGTCATCGACACGAACGTCCAACCGCATTTCCGCTACAACGCGGAGATCCGGAAGTACCTGGCGCCCCCGCACAAGTTGCGGTCGATCCCGGACGTCGAGCAGCAGTGGTACCAGGCGCCCGGCGGGGATTACCGGCAGGACCTCTATGGCGACGGCTATCCGGGTTCCGACCCCGACACCGTCGCGAGGCATCTGTTCACTGAGGGTGGAGTCGATTACGCCATCCTCAACCCGTTGACGCGCGGCAACATCGCCGACTACCTGCTCAACAGCCGCATCTGTGCGGCGGTGAACGACTGGCTGCTCGATCGCTGGCTCGAGCCGGATTCGACGGGCAAGTTCCTTGGCACGATCCGGGTCAATCCCGAGGATGTGAAGGGCGCGGTCGCCGAGATCGAGCGGCTGGCCGACCACCCGAAGATGGTGCAGGTCGGCATCCCACTCCAGTCGCGGGAGCCCTACGGCAAGCCGATGTTCGAGCCGATCTGGGAGGCCGCGGCCGCCCACAACCTGCCGGTCGCCGTGCACATCAACGGCGGCAACGGCGTCGATCACGCACCGACGTTCGCAGGCCACGCCTACACCTATCCCGGCTACGCGGCGTTCATGCCGCTGAATTCGTTCGTACACCTGGCCACACTGATCATCGAGGGAACCTTCGGGCGAATCCCGGGTTTGCGGTTCGTGTTCGCCGACGGTGGCTACGACATCCTGACGCCACTGATTTGGCGACTCGACACGTTCTGGATGTCGATGCGCGACCAAACCCCATGGGTGGACCGCTATCCCAGCGAATACCTGCGCGACCACGTATGGTTCTGCTCATCGGCGCTCGATGGGCCGACGGATGCGAGCCAGGCCGAGCGATGGCTGGATTTCACCGACAAGGCCGACCTGCTGATGTACGGGTCGAGTTATCCGCACTGGTCGACGTCGCGGCCCGACGATGTGACCGCCGGGCTCAACGCCACGCAGCGGGAAAAGGTGTTGTGGCGCAACGCAAGTGACCTCTACGGGGTCACGGCAACCGAAGGAAGTCTCGCATGACGACTGTGGAGGAACGCACGAACGACTTCGTGGCGCAGGACATCGCCGTCACGATCGTCGACACCGACGTGCATCCGTTGCCGGTGTCGGCAGAGGTGCTCAAGTCCTATGCGCCCGCGGAGTGGAAGGACAAGCTGTGGCCGACCGGTAACGCGGTCTCGCCGGTGCCGCACTTCTATGACACGCCGGACTCGTACAAGACGATGTCGCTTCGAGTCGACGCGGCTCCACCCGGCGGAGGCGTCGCGGGTAGCGATCCCGATTTCGCGGCCAAGCAACTGCTGATCGACGCCGGGGTGAGCATCGCGATACTCGAGCCGATGTGCGATGCGCAGCTGCCGCATGCCGAACACGTTCTCAAGGCCACCCACAACGACTGGCTGGCCGATGTGTGGCTCGGTGACAACAATTGGCACGGGCGCTGGCGGGGCGCGGTCAGCGTCACCGCGCAGGATCCGCACGCTGCCGCCCGGGAGATCGAGCGCTGGGCCGGACACCCGTACATGGCCGAAGTGTTGATGACGCCGCAGACACGCGGAATCCCGTTTGGCAGCCCGCATTTCGATCCGCTCTACGAAGCGGCGGCGCGCAACGGTCTTCCGGTCGCCACGCACCTGATGGGCCAGACACCGTTCGAATTGATTCCGATCTACCCGGTGGGCAATCCGGCGCATTGGCACGACTTCTTCGCATCGTGGCCGTTGCTGTATGTGTCGCATCTGATGAGCCTGGTGTTCGACGGTGCCTTCGACCGGCATCCCGACCTGCGCGTGGTGTTCGTGGAGGGCGGCTTCACCTGGGCCATGCCGGTGATGTCGCGGATGGACCGGATCTGGGAGCAGCGCAAGGGCGATCTGCCGCATGTGCGACGCAAGCCATCGGAGTACGTCCGTGAACATGTGCGGTTCACCACGCAGCCGCTCGAGGATGTCAACGTCGGAATGTACCGGGAATACCTGGAAATGATGGACCTCGGCGACTGCCTGATGTTCTCCACGGACTACCCGCACTGGAGTTACGACGCCCCCGACTGGGCGATCAGGCGGTTCCCCGCCGATCAGCGGGAGCGGATCATGCGGGGCAACGCGACAGCCCTGTACGGCCTGCCCGCGACGGTCAAGGCTCTCCCGGGTGAATTCCCAGCCACCGCCTGACGTGTCGGACTTGGTCCGGGACTACGACAAGTGTTGGTCGAGCCTGGATTTCGTCGCGCTGGCCGATCTGTGGGAGCGTGACGATCCTCAGCCGATCTACGTCGGTGACGAGTACGCCGCACCGCTGATCGGCAACGACGAGCTGGACCGACACTGGGCTCGCGTCGCAGGCCGACTGAAGGCGGCGTCGGTGTCGTCGACGCTGCATGAGTACGACGTCGTCGACGACACCGTCGTGCGGGCCTTGTTGCTCAGCCGCTGGAGCCTGACCGGCAGGGAGTCCGATGTCCAACGAAACGGCACCAGCTGGATCACGTGGCTGCTGGTTCGTCGCGGTGAGCGACTTCGGATCTTCCACCAGATGGAGTCGCAGGTGTACCTGACCGACAGCGAAGGGGAGTGATGGAACTCAACATCCGACCTGTCCCGATTCCCGACCCGGTGAGCCAGTTCTATTGGGACAGCGCCAAAGACGGCAAGCTGGCGGTTCAGGGGTTCGAGGGCACCGACATTCTGCAGCATCCACCGAGCCCGGTGCCGGAAGTACCTGGCGGCCCTGGCGATGACGTTGGTGATCCGATCGCCGTCGAGGTCAGCGGGCGCGGCACCCTGTTCGCGTTCACGATCCTGCACCAGCCCTTTCACCCCGGTTTTGTCGACGCCGTGCCGATGATCATCGGACTCACCGAACTTGACGATGCGCCGGGCGTGAAGATCTTGACGAACATCGTCGAGGCCGACCCCGCGGAATTGCGCTGCGGGCTACCGATGGAAGTCGTTTTCGAACAGCGAGAAGAGTTCGCACTGCCGCAGTTTCGGCCCCGCCGCGACTAGTGAGTCCGCTTCGGCACCCGGCGTTCCGCCTCGAGCGGCACCACCGGTTGACGCGCCGACGGCCCGCGCGTGATCGCATGCAGCCGGATCTCGGGCACGTCGACCGACGGGTCGACCGTGTCCAGCCACGCGACAGCCTCGGCTACGTCGGCGGCGCGAATCGCATACATCTCGAATGGGACGTCCTGGAGCATGTCGGTCTCGACCGGCCCCGGCGTCACGATGTGGACGTTGATGCCGTCGCGGTCGACCTCTTGCGCCAAGGCCAGGGCGAACGCGTTCATACCCGCCTTTGAGGCGGAGTAGGCCGTCCTTGCCATCATCGGCTCGTGCGCCGCCGATGACGAGATGAACACGAACCGCGAGCCCGCCTTCATTCTGGGCAGGGCGGCCGACGTGACGACGAAACACGAATCCAGGTTCGCGGACATCGTCGCGCGCCACTGCTCGAAAGTCTGCTTGCGCGCGTAGGTTCCGCCGAGTACGCCCGCCGCGTGGACGACGAGGTCGATGTCGCCGGCCGCTTGTACCGCGACCTCGAACTTCACCGGATCGGTCGCGTCGGCCACGACATACCGAGCGCCCAACTCCTCGGCGGCCGCGCGCAGCGGTTCCTCGCGTCGCGCGGTGAGGATGACGTCGTAGCCGAGCTCGACCAGCTTGCGGGCGCAGGCCTTTCCGATGCCGCCGCTACCGCCAGTGATCAAGGCCGTTCGCACGCAACACCTTTCAGCGCTGGCGTCGCGCCAACGCCTGCGGCGAGAGCGCTACGATGCGGCGCTCGGGATCCTCGGCCATGAAATAGGCTTGGGTGTCCGCGAGATGGCGCGCCGAGAGTTTGCGAGCGCGCTCGGCGTCGCCTGCCTCGATCGCATCCGCGATCTTTGTGTGAATGCCCAGCGCGATGCGACGCTTGCTCAGAGCCGGGTACTCGCCTCTGGCCGCGGTCTCATCGGCCCACCACTGCAGGTGGCTGCTCCACAGCGTCTCCAGGCTGCCGACCACCGCGATCATCGTGTGGTTGCCGCAGCCGCGCACGATCTCATCGTGGAACTGGCCGCCGATCTCCGTGAAGTGGGCTCCGTCCTCGATGTGTTCGGCCATGGCGTCGTTGAGTTCCTTGAGTTTGGGAACCAGCGTCTCGCCACGGTCCGGACGCTTGGCGGCAAGGGCCGCACACATCGGATCGAGCTCCTGCAGCGCGGTACCGAGATCGGCCAGCGGCACGTAATCGCTTTGCAGCAGCAGGCCGAGCATGTAGGCCGCGCTAGCCTTTGCGGGCGCATGGACGACCGCGCCGCCGCGGTTGCCCCGGCGCACGGACACCAGTCCCTCGGTCTCCAGGATTCGCAAGGCTTCCCGCAACGACACCAGGCTGACGTTGAACTGCTCGACGAGCACCTCCTGGCGGGGCAGAAGGTCGCCGTCGGACAGCTCGCCGTCGATGATTTGCCGCCGAAGCTCGTCGGCCACGATCTCGGCCGTGCGGCGGGCCGACAGTCGGTGGCGGGCCTCAGGGCCGATTCCCAGTGTTGTCATGTCTTAGCAATGTTAACAGTGATAGGCCTTCTACCAGGGGGCTACGGCATCGCTATCCGACAAAAGTTACTAAGATGATAAAGAAACCAGGGAGGATGTGCGGTTGAGCGGCGCCTCGCCTACCCCGCTGGACGATCTGCGCGTCGTCGAGATCAGCGACTGCATCGCCGGCGCGTACTGCGGCAAGCTTTGCGTCGACGCCGGCGCCGACGTCGTGAAGGTGGAGTCGGCCGGCGGAGATCCATTGCGCCGCTTCACTGCAACCGGTGCCGGCGTGCCGAAGGGCACAGATGCACCGCTGTTCAGCTATCTCAACTCCGGGAAGCGCAGCGTAACAGCCGCTTCCGACGACTTGCTCGACCGCGCCGACATCGTGATCACCACGCAGCGGGAGTTCGATCCGCAGCCGCTCCTCGACCGGTCGCCGGGGTGCGTCGTGGTGACCATCACTGATTTCGGACTGACCGGCCCATGGTCAGACCGAGCCGCGACCGAGTTCACACTGCAGGCCTGGTCAGGTTTGACCGGTTTCCGGGGAGACCCTTCCGGCCCGCCGATCTCGATCGGCGGCGAGTTGGGGGAGTACATGGCCGGCGCGTGCGCCGCCTACGGAGCGCTGGCATTGCGGCGACGCGTCCGCCGCGGCG
>DASRJA010000689.1:0-2699 GCA_035649695.1 Mycobacterium sp.
CGGCAACAAACCGACTCGGCCCAGCCCGACACCGGCGGGGACAGTGGCCAACGCATAGATGTCGAACGCGGGCTCCTCATTGGGATGTGCGGCGCGCATCGCTGCCAGCACATGCGCCCGCAGCCGTGTCGGCGCAGTCACCTCGACCCGGTCCTCAGGCACCCGCTCGACGGTGCCGACGCTGCCCGCGCCTGCCGCGGACATCGCGTCCCGCACCGCGTCGGCGCTGTCGGCGGGCACGAAGACAATCCACTTGTCCAAACCGGCGCCCACCGAGATCGGCTCCAACACCTCTTCGACAGTCAGCCCCAACACGTCGGCGAGCGCATCCGAGACTCCGGGCGACGCCGAATCGGCATTCGTATGGGCCGTGAACAATGCCCGGCCGGTGCGAATCATCTGGTGCACGAGGGCGCCCTTGGCCGTGCTGGCGGCGACGGTGTCGACCCCGCGCAGCAGCAGGGGGTGGTGCGCGAGCAGCAGCCCGCGATCGGGCACTTCGGCGACGACGGCAGCGGTGGCGTCAACGGCCACGGTGACGGTCTCGACGGTTTCGCCGGGGTCGCCGCAGACCAGGCCCACCGAGTCCCAGTCCTGTGCCAGCCGGGGCGGATAGGCCGCATCGAGTACGTCGATGATGTCGGCTAACTGCACGCTCATCGCAGCGCCTCGACAATCGCGTCGGCCAGCACCGGCCAGTGCGGACGTATTGCGGCGCGCAGGAACTCGCCGTCGAACCCGACGAACGTGTCACAGCGCCGCACGGCGATGCCCTTGCCGTCCAAGTGCTTTCGCATCAGTTGGGCGTCCGGCACGGTGAACAGAACAAAGGGTGCGCAGCCGTCGATGACATCCAGGCCGATGCTAGTCAATCCGGCCACCATCGCGGTGCGCAGTGTCGTCAGCCGCCGCGCCCCGCCCTCGGCCTCGGCGACGGCCTCCGGTGAGCAACAGGCGGCGATCGCCTCGAGCTGCAGCGTGCCCAACGGCCACTGCGGGCGCCGCGCAGCCATCCGGTCCAGCACCTCGGCGGGGCCCACCGCGTAGCCGACGCGCAGCCCGGCCAGCGCCCACGTCTTGGTCAGGCTGCGCAGCACCACGACATCGGGAAACGCCTCGCCGGCCAATGACTCCGGTTCACCGGGGACCGCGTCGGCGAACGCCTCGTCGACCACCAGGATGCGGCCCGGCCTGCGCAACGCCAGGATCTCGTCGCGAGGGTGCAGCACCGAGGTCGGATTGGTCGGGTTGCCGACCACGACCAGGTCGGCCTCCTCCGGCACGCAGGCACCGGCCAGTCCGAACGGCGGCGACAGCACCACATGCCGAAACGGGACACCGGCCGCAGCGAGGGCCGCTTTGGGTTCGGTGAATGACGGGGCGATCAGCGCCGCCAGCCGGGGACGCAGGTTCGCCAACAGCGCGAAGCCCTCGGCCACGCCGGCGAGCAGCACGACATCGTCCACGCTTCGCCCGTGCCTGGCAGCGACAGCATGCACCGCGCGGCACTCATCGGCGGCGCTCGGATACCGTCCGACGTCGGCCAGCCGGGCCGCCAACCGGTCAACCAGCCACGACGGCGGCTCCGCGGCGCGCACATTGACGGCGAAGTCCAGCATTCCGGGCGCTGCGGCCTGGTCGCCGTGGTAGCGGGCGGCGGCACGGGATTGACTGGCCACTCCACGACAGTAGACGTCGGCGACAATGGAGTCGTGACAGAAACCGTGCGCAGTGCCGTCGCGGCGCGCCCGCAGCTGGTGATTTTCGACCTCGACGGCACCCTCACCGACTCGGCGCAGGGCATTGTGTCCAGCTTCCGGCACGCACTGGCCGCAATCGGCGCGGAGGTGCCCGACGGTGACCTGGCCAGCCGTATTGTCGGGCCCCCGATGCATCACACGCTGCGCGAGATGGGTCTCGGAGCGGACGCCGACGCTGCCATCGCCGCCTATCGTGCGGACTACACCACCCGCGGCTGGGCGATGAACAGGCTCTTCGACGGCATCGACACGCTGCTCGCCGACCTGCGAGCCACCGGGGTGCGGTTGGCGGTGGCTACGTCGAAGGCCGAACCGACTGCGCGGCGGATCCTCGCGCATTTCGGACTCGACGGGCACTTCGAGGTCATCGCCGGCGCCAGTCTCGACGGCTCACGCGCCACCAAATCCGACGTCGTCGCGCATGCGCTCGCCCAACTGCGCCCGCTGCCCGACCGTGTGCTGATGGTCGGCGACCGGTCGCACGACGTCGAAGGCGCCGCCGAACACGGCATCGACACCGTCGTGGTCGGCTGGGGCTACGGACGTCAAGACTTCGCCGACCCGCACGGGGTGAGCGCGTCGGCGCACGTCTTCACCATCGAGGACCTTCGCGAGGTGCTCGGTGTCTGAGCCTCTGCACATCACCTTCATTTGCTCTGGCAACATCTGCCGGTCGCCGATGGCCGAGAAGATGTTCGCCCACCAGATCAAGGATCGTGGCCTGGCCGACGCGGTGCGAGTCAGCAGCGCCGGGACCGGGGGCTGGCATGCGGGCGATCCCGCCGACCGGCGGGCCTCGCATGTGCTTCGCGAACACGGCTATCCCACCACCCACTGCGCCGCCCAGATCGCTGACGAGCACCTTGCGGCCGACCTAGTCGTCGCCCTTGGCCGCAACCACGTGCGGATGCTGCGCGAATTGGGGATTCCCCCAACCAA
>DASRJA010000690.1:0-5220 GCA_035649695.1 Mycobacterium sp.
CACCTGCAGCGGCCGCGCGGCCGGTTGATATCGCACCGCAAATCCGTTGGGCAACAACGCCGGTCCGAGTATCGCGTTCTGCAGGGCCAACGCGGTTTCGCGCTGTTGATCGAACTGATACACGCGCTGCAGACCCTGGCCGACGCGCCCTGCGAGCACCGTCAACAGGGTGCTGTCCTCGGCAGTGAACGGGCGTTGCGCGTCCAGCTCGAGGTACAGCACCAGGACTCCATGCGGGTGCTGCAGCGCGATCGCCGCCGTCCCCGGTTCTGTCGTGTCGGTGGTCAGCAGGTCGCCGTCGCGCAGCGAAACCAGCCGCTGACGGACGTGTACGGGCAACTCTGACCACCGCGTTGGCTCACCGGCGAAGTCGATCTGCGGTGCGCCGTCTGGGGCCACGTCGGAGTCTGCTGCACCGACGGCGAAGGTGGCTGCCAGCACGCGGCGGGCCTGCCAGACGCGGCGCAGCTCCTCGGCCGCGGCGCTCAGCGCGTCATCGAGGGTATCGGCTTGAGCAAGTTGCTGATTCAGCTCGCCCAGCGCGGTCTCACGCTGGGCGAGATAATGCTCTGCGGTGACGTCGCGGAATGTGCCGACCACGACGCGACGCCCGGTCTCGGGATCATCGGTGTGGTTGAAACTGAACGTGATCCACACTCGATGTCCGTCCCGATGGTTGACGGGCAGGGTGCCGCTGCCGTGGCCGTGCTCCAGCAGCGTGGCGAAAGCCTCGCTGACTTGCCGGTTGGCGTCGGGTTCAGTGTCGGCGTCGGGCCACCACGGGTAGGTCGGTTCGAACGGCAATAACTCTGGGCCGTACCCCAAGATGTCGGTGAACGCAGCATTGATCTCGATGACCACGCCGTGCTCGTCGCAGACGAAGAACGCTTCCTGCAATGAATCGACAAGCGCTGTGCGCCAGCGCGAATGGTGGCTGCGCAGCCGTGCCAACTCCACATTGGCACGGACGCGAGCGACCAACTCCGCGGCAGCGAACGGCTTGACGAGGTAGTCGTCGGCACCCGCCTGTAATCCTTCGATGGAGGCTTCTTCTCCCGCGCGCGCCGATAGCAGCAGAACTGGTACCGCGGCGGTGCGGGTGTCCGCCCGGAGCGCCGCGACAAGGGCGAGGCCGTCGAGTCGGGGCATCATCACATCGCTGACGACGAGGTCGGGCAGGGTCGCGCGGACCGCGTCAAGGGCTTGCCGGCCGTCGGTCACCGCGTCGACGACATAGCCGGCGCTGCGCAGCAGCCGCGACAAGTATTGGCGCATATCGGCGTTGTCGTCTGCGATCAAAACCCGCACTTGCGGACCGGACACGGCGAAGGAGTTGCCCACCGCGGTATCCGCGGTCAATACCTCATGCGGCGGCGGTGTGGTGTTGGCCTCGCTGGGGAGCCATCGCAACGCTTCGGCCACATACGGTTCGGCGATGCCGGATGGCGCGAATTCGCGCCCTACTGAGGCGATCTCGTCGGCGGGCAGATGCGCGATACCGAACGGCAGGCGGACGGTGAATGTGGTGCCCTCCCCTTCGAGGCTGTCAGCGTCGATGCTTCCACTGTGCAGCGCGACCAGTTCTTTGACGAGGGCCAAGCCGATGCCACTGCCCTCATTGGAGCGGGCGCGGGCCGCCTCGATTCGGTGAAAGCGTTCGAACAACCGCGGCATCTCCGAGGCGGACACACCGATTCCGGTGTCGCTGACCGTGACGACCGCGTGGGTGTCCTCCCGGCGCACTGCGATCGAGACACTGCCGTCGAAGGTGAATTTCAACGCGTTGGAGAGCAGGTTGAGCACCACCTTCTCCCACATGTCCAGATCCACGTACACCGGTTCACCCAACGGGGGACAGTCCACGGTGAATGCCAGTCCCGCCCCGTCGATGGCTGACCGGAAAACGCTGGCCAGCTCGGCGGTGACCGCCGACAGGTCCACCGGCTCGTAACGAGCCTGGGCCCGGCCTGCCTCGATGCGGGAGAAGTCCAGCAGTGTGTTGACCAGTTTGGCCAGCCGCAGCGAGTTGCGGTAGACGACCTCGAGTTCTTGGCGGCCCGTCTCGTCGACCCGAGATGTGTTGCCGCGCAGCTCGGCTACTGGGGCCATGATCAGCGTCAGCGGGGTACGGAATTCGTGACTGATGTTCGAGAAGAACGTTGTCTTGGCGCGGTCGAGCTCGGCGAGTTCCTCGGCGCGCCGCTGCTGGGCCTGATAACTACGCGCACTGCCAATGCCCGCCGCGATGTGTCCCGCGACCAGCGTTAGGAAGTCGCGGTAATCCTCGTCGAACGAGCGGTAGCGATTGATCGCGGCCACCAGAAACCCTGCCGGTGAAGCGCCCTGCCGCAGCAGCGGCATCACCAGCGCCTGCGTCGGCGGCTCATGCCAATCACCAGTCGGTAGGTTCGGGTAGCGGTCGCCATCCAGCTCGACGAGCACGTCATCACCGCGCGCAGGCTCGGCCAGCGGCCACACCGCCGACCCGTCCGCAGGCAGCACCGCGGGGGCGGCGGGATGCCCGGACGCAATCCCGCTCCATCCCGCGAGCCGCGCCTGGCCACCGTCATCGACGAGATAGGTCAGCGTGAACGGCAGGTCCCGCCGATTACGGCCAAGCTGGCGGGCGGCGTACGCCAGCGTCTCGTCCTCGGTGCGCACCACACTCGGATCCGAGCCGAGATCGCGCAGTGTCGCCATCCGGCGTTGCGCGATCACTCGTGCCGTGTCCTCGCTGACGACGCACAGCATGCCGACCACCTGGCCGAGTTCGTCGCGCAGCGGACTATAGGAGAACGTGTGGTAGGACTCCTCCGAATAGCCCGACCGTTCCAGGAACAGCAGCAGCGCCGCATCCCAGGTGGCCTCGCCGGTGGCGAGCACCCAATCGATGCGTGGGCCGATGTCGTCCCAGATTTCGGCCCACACCTCACTGGCCGGTCGTCCCAACGCCCACGGATATTTGCGGCCCAGAGTGTCGCGGCGGTAGGCGGCGTTACAGAAGAACGTCAGGTCCGGTCCCCATGCCATCCACATCGAAAACCGCGACGACAGCAGGATACTGACCGCCGTTTGCAGGCTTTGCGGCCAACCCGCCGGTCGTCCGAGCGGCGTGCGTGCCCAATCGACAGCGGCGAGATCGCGACCGATCTCTCTATCCGCGCTGAAGATGGCGGCCAGCGAGTCGGGTTCGTCGTCCCTGCCCATCGGAACTCCCCACGTCACTGGCTCGCCCCGAAGGGAGTGGGGCAGCGGTGATCCTCGTGTTTCAACAGCCGTGCAACGGTGATTGCAAGAGCCGATATACCCACCCCGGCGGGCTGTCACTCCCCGATTCGGGCTAGATATCGCGGCCACGCGCAGCCGGCTTCGAGCGCGCAATCAGCTCCGGTCGTCGTCCGGACCTGCTATGGCGTCCGGCACGGTGGGATAAGGCCGAATGACCGCGTCGAGTTGGGTCACTTGAAGGGGGCGTATCACTTCGGCGGCGGTGGCCACCAACCGCACCGCGACGCCCTCGGCGAGCCCGGTCTCATAACATCCGAGGACAGCGTTGAGGCCCGCGCTGCCGAAATAAGTCACGTCGCTCAAGTCGACGATCAGCAGCCTCCGCGGATGGTCCAAAGCCGCATTGAGTGCGGTGCCGAGGTTCTTGACCAACGTGTCGACGGTGGCCGTGTCGATATCACCCGCGACTGCAACCACAACCGCGGAGTCGCCGACATCCTGCCTGGTTTCCAACGTCGCCAACCCTATCCGGCTTAGCGCGTTGGTATGCGCTTATGAACGGTGAGAAGCAGGTGATCGAACTGCCGACGCAGGGTGTCTGGTTGATATTGCACCGTGTCGAGTTCGGCGACTATTTGTGCGGCAAGTGACCGAAGCTTGGTGTTCGTCTCCTGCGAGCGCCACTGCAGCATCGCGAACGCCTGGTCGGCGTCGATACGATAAACGACCATCAAGGCGCCCTTCGCCTGTTCGATCGCCGCGCGCGCCTCCAAGAGTTCGGGCAGGGCGTCGTCGAGCGCCTTCTTACCCGCCTGATGAACCGTGTCGGTCAGGTCGATGTAATACCCCTCGGTTCCGACGACGGCGCCGCGGTCGTTCAGCATCCGGTCGGCGAGGACGATGACCGCGTGCTCACGACCCGAGGTGTCGATGAACCGATGCCGGCTGGAGAAGGACCCGCCGTGATGGAGCGCATGATCGAGAAGTTCTTGGACGTGCTGCCGGTCGTCGGGATGCTTATGGGAAAGAAGCAGCTCGGTCGTCGGCACGATCGCGCCTGGCTCATAGCCGTGCATGCGAGCCACTTCATCGGACCATTCCCACCGCTGGCCCACGAACCAGAAGCGGAAGGCGCCGACGTTCAACGGCTCGCCGTCTCCGACGGGATTGCCCGGTCGGAAGCTGGGCGCCAGATCCGATGTGGCCATGCTCTATCCCACCACAAAGTGCGATGTGCGGTGGGCGGTCTGAGTTCGGTTCGCGCTGATCGCAACGGATGACCTTGAAATCGGCTGTGAATACGTTGCGCGCATGACCGATGAGCCCCGTGGGCGAAGAGTAACGATCGGCGAAGACTGGCTGGCCGTCATCGTCGGCCTTGCGCTACTGGCCCTCGTACTCCTCGGCGCGATCCCTGGCAGCGTGATCCCGAGACGGAACCGACCACCGAGACGAAGCCGGACGCCTCGTCGTCGGGCATCGGCCATGCGGTCGCCGGTGTGCTCGTGGTCCTCGCGCTCGGCGCAGCAACCCGGTTCCTGGAGACACAGGTGCCGCAGTGGACGACGGGCACGCCGTTCGCCAAGGTCGCGAAGTCGATCGAATTCCCGGTCTACGCAATCGCTTTGGGCTTGATCGGCAACGCCGCGTTGAGCAAGCTGGCGCTGCGCGACGCCTTGTCGAAAGGATTCCGCACCGAATTCTTCATCAAGACCGGCCTGGTGCTGTTGGGTGCGTCGATCAACCTCAAGGTGCTCGTCACCGCGGCGGGACCGGCGATCATCCAGGCGCTGCTGCTGATCTCCATCGTGTTCGGCTTCACGTGGTGGCTCGGCGGGCGGCTCGGACTCGAGGACAAGCTGCGCGCCCTGCTGGCATCGGCAGTATCGATTTGCGGTGTCAGCGCGGCGATTGCGGCGGCCGGCGCCGTGCAAGCCAAGCGTGAACAACTGGCCTACGCCGCGTCGTTGGTTATCGCCTTCGCGCTGCCAT
>DASRJA010000691.1:0-6026 GCA_035649695.1 Mycobacterium sp.
CGCATGGTGGGTCGACGCATGTACGGCGGCACGTCGACGTATCTGCCGCTCAAGGTCAACCAGGTCGGCGTCATCCCGGTCATCTTCGCGTCGTCGCTGATCTACATTCCGCACCTGATCACGCAGCTGATTCGGAGCGGCAGCGGCGGTCAAGGCAACAGCTGGTGGGACCGGTTCGTCGGCAACTACCTGACCAACCCCGCCGACCCGGTATACATCGCCATCTACTTCGGGCTGATCATCTTCTTCACGTACTTCTACGTGTCGATCACGTTCAATCCCGAGGAACGCGCCGACGAGATGAAGAAGTTCGGCGGCTTCATCCCCGGCATCCGCCCCGGCAAACCCACCGCCGACTACTTGCGCTATGTGCTTAGCCGGATCACCCTTCCAGGCTCGATCTATCTGGGCGTGATCGCCGTGCTGCCGAACCTGTTCCTCGAAATCGGCAACACGGGCGCCGTGCAGAACTTGCCGTTCGGCGGTACTGCGGTTCTGATCATGATTGGCGTCGGATTGGATACGGTCAAACAGATCGAGAGCCAGCTGATGCAACGCAACTACGAAGGGTTCCTGAAGTGAGAGTCGTTCTACTCGGACCGCCTGGCGCGGGCAAAGGCACTCAGGCTCAGAAGCTGTCCGAGAAGCTCGGCATTCCGCAGATCTCGACGGGGGACCTGTTCCGCAAGAACATCAGCGAGGGCACCCCGCTGGGTGTCGAGGCCAAGCGGTACCTCGATGCAGGCGATCTGGTGCCGTCGGAGCTGACGAACAAGCTGGTCGAAGACCGGATCGAGCAGCCCGATGCCACCGACGGCTTCATCCTCGACGGTTACCCCCGCTCGGTGGAACAGGCCAAGGCGCTCGACGAGATGCTGAAGAACCACGACACCAAGCTGGACGTCGTGCTGGAGTTCGCCGTCTCCGAGCAGGAGCTGCTCGAGCGGCTCAAGGCCCGTGGCCGCGCCGACGACACCGAAGAGGTCATCCACAACCGGATGCAGGTGTACCGCGACGAGACCGAGCCGCTGCTGGAGTACTACAGCCACAACAACCTGCAGACGGTCGAAGCCGTTGGCGCGTTGGACGAGGTGTTCGCCCGTGCCCTCAGGGCGCTCGGTCGGTGAACCGACCGTTCAACGGGAGCAAATAGTCGATGATCGGCCTTCCGGGGCTGCGCAACCGCAAGGTCGTCGCGCAGCGTAGCGCGGGTGAACTCGATGCGATGGAAGCGGCCGGGTCGCTGGTCGCGAGGGCGCTTCTGGCCGTCCGGCAGGCGGCGGCGCCTGGGGTATCGACGCTGGCACTCGATGAGATCGCCGAATCCGTCGTCCGCGACGGTGGCGGTGTGCCGTCGTTCCTCGGCTACCACGGCTTCCCGGCGAGCATCTGCTCATCGGTGAATGACCGTGTGGTGCATGGGATTCCGTCTGCAACCGAAACCCTCGCGCCGGGAGATCTGGTATCCATCGACTGCGGGGCGATCCTCGACGGCTGGCACGGCGACTCGGCGATCACGTTCGGCATTGGAACGCTGATCCCCGTCGACGAAGCGCTGTCCGCGGCCACCCGGGAGGCAATGGAAGCCGGAATCGCCGCGATGCTGCCCGGCAACCGGCTCACCGACGTCTCGCACGCCATCGAGGCCGAAACGCACGCGGCCGAGGACCGTTACGACCGCAAGTTCGGCATCGTTGCCGGCTACGGCGGCCACGGCATCGGCAGGCAGATGCATATGGACCCTTTCCTGCCCAACGAGGGTCCCCCCGGACGCGGGCCATACCTCGCGCCTGGCTCGGTGCTTGCCATCGAACCCATGCTCACCCTCGGCACCACGAAGACCGTTGTGCTGGAGGACGAATGGACCGTCGTCACCGCCGACGGATCCCGCGCCGCGCACTGGGAGCACACCGTCGCCGTGACGGACGACGGGCCGCGAATTCTCACGCTGTAGTACGCGTAACTCTCCGCCGAACGTGGGTTACCGGCACGTCGCAGGCCTCCAAGGCGTGTCTTAAGCCCACATTCGGTGCTCGCCGTCATGAAGATTGCTTGTACGGTCGTGCACTGCGCTGAAATCACAGCCATGGGCGCAATCTTCACCATTCGGGCTCTGCCCAGGCCACGGGCGGCGTAGTAATGAACCCGAACACCACCAACGTCGTATCTAAGACGGAGGTTGGTAGTGGACGATCCCGAGGCCGCCATGATGCGGGTGCTCTATGACGAGCACGCCGCTGCACTGTGGCGTTATGCCCTGCGGCTAACTGGGGATCAAGCGCGTGCGGAGGACGTAGTGCAGGAGACGCTGCTTCGGGCATGGCGCCATCCCGAGGTGACCGACGACGTCGAGCGGTCGGCCAGGGCGTGGCTGTTCACCGTGGCGCGTAACCTGATCATCGACGAGCGTCGCAGCGCGCGATACCGCAACGAATCCGGCACATCCGACCTCGAACAGGTCGCCGACCGTGCCGCACCCGACGAGGTGGACTCCGCATTGGACCGATTGCTGCTGAGCACGGCGTTGAGCCAGCTATCGGAGGAGCATCGTGCGGTGATTCGCCGGTCCTACTACCAGGGCTGGACGACCGCACAGATTGCCAATGACCTACAGATCGCGGAGGGCACGGTGAAATCCCGGCTTCACTACGCGGTTCGGGCGTTGCGACTCAATCTGCAGGAAATGGGGGTGACACGATGACACAATTCGGTTTTCCCCTAGGCGGTGATCTGTTGGACGGCGATCGCTACGTGACGTGGGACGCGGCCTATGTCCTCGGCTCACTGACAAGCAATGAACGCCACGAGTACCAGGCTCACCTGGAAACCTGTAAGCGGTGCCGATCGGCGGTCGCGGAGATCAGCGGCATCCCGGCGCTGCTGGCGATGCTCGACCTCGAGGACGTGCGCGCGCTGGATGAGGAGACGTCCGAAACCCCGCCGCTTCGGCCCGAGGTGCTCGATTCGGTCCTGGACAAGGTTCGGTGGCGGCGCCGTCGGTCTCGCTGGCTGACCTCGGCCGCGGTTGGGGTAGCCGCCGCGTTGCTGGCAGTCGGGGCGGTGATCGCCATTCGTCCCGAGATCGTGGGGCTGGAGAATTACACCCCGGAGCAGACCACCCAGGCGATGGAGATGGCCAAAGTTTCGGATACTCCGATCAACGCGTCGATCTCACTGACCGGTTTTGGCTGGGGCACCCGGATCGACATGGCCTGCTCCTACGGAAGCTGGGGTCAGGCCGGCACCATTCCTCCGCAGAACCTGGGAATGGTCGTGGTGGGCCGCGACGGCAGCCACACCCAGATCGCAACGTGGCTCGGATTGTCAGGTGCGACTGCGCTGCCGAGTGCCACCACTCCGATGCAGAAGGACGAAATCGCTGCGGTGCAACTGGTTTCGTCAGAAAACGGAAAGGTCTTGCTCGAGAAGAACCTGTGATCCGCGCCACCCAGTGAACCCAACTTCGTTGCGAGTCGTGTCACTGGTGGGGCGGGGAGAAGCGGGTGAGAAATGGCCAGAAGGCATCGAGTTGTCGATCACATCGTCGCCTACCTTGCGGCGAGCGGCGTCGACTACTTCTTCGGTGTCGACGGTGCCAATATCGAGGATCTTTACGACGCCGCATTCTTCCGTGATGACATCACCGCCGTCCTGGCCAAGCATGAGTTCTCCGCGGCCACCATGGCCGACGGCTTCAGCCGCAGCGGTGCCGGGCTCGGCGTGGTCGCCGCGACTTCCGGCGGCGGCTGCCTGAATACTGTGCCCGGGCTGGGCGAAGCGTACGCGAGCCGGGTGCCGGTGCTGGCGTTGATCGGTCAGCCACCGACCACACTCGACGGCAAGGGCAGCTTCCAGGACACCAGTGGTCGCAACGGCGCGCTCAACGCCGAGGCGTTGTTCTCCGCGGTGTCGGTGTATTGCCGTCGCGTGGTGCGGCCCGGGGACATCGTCACGGCGCTGCCCGAGGCTATCGCTGCCGCGCGCACCGGCGGACCCGCAGTGTTGTTGCTGCCCAAGGACATTCAGCAAGCCGAGACCGGGCCCAACGGCGTTGGGTTTGAACCGGCCGCGACACAGCAGGGCGACCCCGGGGTGATCGCGTATGCCCTGCGCGGCGTCGACGGGCCCATCACGATCATCGCCGGTGAGCAGATCGCTCGTGATGGCGCGCGCGTCGAACTCGAGCAGCTGCGGGCGATGCTGCGCGCCCGGATCGCCACGGTGCCCGACGCGAAGGACGTCGCGGGCACACCAGGCATGGGATCGTCGTCGTCTCTGGGTGTCGCCGGCGTAATGGGCCACCCAGGCGTGGCGGCCGCCCTCGCGGACAGCGCCTTGTGCCTCCTGGTGGGCACCCGCCTGAGCGTGACGTCACGCGCCGGGCTGGACGAGGCGCTGGCGGCGGTTCCCGTGGTGTCGATCGGATCGGCGGCGCCCTACGTGGCATGCACCCACGTGCACACAGCCGATCTGCGCGGCTCCTTGTCGATGTTGATCGCGGCATTGTCGGGTCACGGCAGGCCGCTCGGGGTGCGGGTGCCCGACGCGGTGCCGCACACCGAATTGCGGCCGCCGCGGCTCAGTGGTCCCGGGGTCCGCTACCGGGATGCGATGACCGTGCTCGACGCGGCGCTGCCGGACGGCACCGACATCGTCGTCGACGCGGGAAACATCGGCGCATCGGCGATTCACTACCTGCCGGTGCGACGCGACGGCCGCTTCATCGTCGCGCTCGGCATGGGCGGCATGGGATACAGCTTTGGAGCCGGCGTCGGCGTGGCGTTCGGGCGAGCGAGCGCTCGCGCCAACGGCGACCGAGTCAGGCGGCGAACGGTCGTCATCGCCGGCGACGGCTCCTTCTTGATGCACGGCATGGAGATTCACACGGCACTGCAATACCGCCTGCCGGTGACGTTCCTGCTCTTCGACAACCATGCACACGCGATGTGCGTGACACGCGAGCAGCTGTTCTACGACGACCTGTACAGCTACAACCGGTTCGGGCCAAGCCGTTTCGGCGCCGGGCTGGCCACGATGTTCCCCGGCTTGCAGTCGGTTGATGTCGACGAGATCGGCCAGTTGTCCGACGCTGTGCGCACCGCGCTGGACGTCGACGGCCCGTCGGTCGTGAGTGTCGAGTGCTCGGCCGACGAAATCCCGCCGTTCGCAAACTTTCTCGGCGCCGCCGCGAAACCCTCGATATCTAAGGAGAGCCGCTCCAATGTCACTACCCGCGCTTGATGACATCACCGCACACCGGGGCACGATCGAACCGATCGACGATCTGGTGCGCATCGAAACGTCGCCTCGGGAGAAGGCCACGCCCATCATCATGGAGATGATGCGGTCGGTGTACCCGCATGACGAGGTGTTCGGTGAATTCTGCACGGTTAATAGCTATATCGACTGTCCGCCCGACGAGTTGTTCGACTACATGGCCGACACCCGCTGCCTCGAAGAGTGGACGTACAGCCTGCGCGGGTTCACGCCGACCGAGGAACCCGGTCTGTGGCTAGCCTTTGACCGATTAGGTTCGGAGACAAAGATCTTCACCCGTACGGTGGCCAACAGGGACGCCATGACAGTCGACTACCACTGCGCATGGGACCAGGGCAAGCACCTGTGGATGATCTACCTGATGCGGATCGTCGACGCGCAGATGGTGTTCGACAAGCCGGGCTCGGTCGTGCTGTGGACCAACTGCCATCACCCGTTCTACGACCACAACGGTTACCCGGAAACCGCGCCGCCCGAGCGGCCGGTGTGGGTCGGCGATTTCTGGGACATGTTCGGCCCCGGCCATCTGCTTGAGCTGAAGAACCTCAAGGCGATCGCCGAATACCGCCACCACAACGGCCTGCCGGTCACCCCGGCCTGGATGAGATGAGAATGTTGTGACAGTCAGCTTGGTCGACGTGTCGACATACCTGCCGGGGGAACCGATCGGCGCCGAGTACTACGCCCAGTTCGCGGAGTCCGACGACCTGCGCGACAACGTGATGTTCCGCGCACCGAAGTTCCGCCAC
>DASRJA010000692.1:0-16296 GCA_035649695.1 Mycobacterium sp.
CTTGCCGCACCCGCGCGCAACGCGGCCACGGCACACATGCCGAGAGACAAAGCATGCCACGGTCACGGGTGACCGGTGTCGTGCTGGCCGCCGGCAACTCGCGCCGACTGGGCACGCCGAAACAGCTGCTGCCATTTGACGAAACAACGGTGCTGGGCGCGACCATAGAGGTCGCCCGGGGCTGCCCGTTCGACCAGTTGATCGTGACGCTCGGCGGTGCCGCCACCGCAGTGCGTGAGGCGGTGAATCTCGAGGGCATCGACACCGTGATCGCCGATGACCACGAATCGGGCTGTTCTTCGTCCCTGCGGGCCGCTCTGTCGCGGGTGGATCTGCGTGCCGAGGGGATCGTGGTGATGTTGGGCGATCAGCCCGGCGTATCGCGCGAAGCGGTGGCCAAACTCATCGATTCAGGCCGCGGTGCCCCGATCGCTGTGTGTCGATACTCCGACGGGATCGGCCATCCGTTCTGGCTGGGCCGCCCGGTGTTCGGCGAAGTCGCCGAACTGCACGGCGACAAGGGCGTGTGGCGACTGATCGAGTCAGGCCGGTTCGACGTGCGGCAGGTCCCGACCGACGGCACAGTTCCGCTGGACGTTGACACCTGGGACGACTACCAGCGGTTGCTTGGGTCGGTGGCACGATGACCGAGCCCGTCGCCGGTCTGTTCTCCGATGTCGACGAAGTGATCAGCCGGTTCGATGCACACGACTACCTCCTCGACGCCGGCACGGCGTCGGCAATCTACCTCGCCGCAGTGCTCGGCCGTCCGCTGCTGCTGGAAGGAGAACCCGGTGTCGGCAAGACCACTGCGGCGAAAACCCTTGCAGCAGTTCTTGATGCGCCGTTGCTTCGATTGCAGTGCTATGAGGGGTTGACCGCTGCCGAGGCACTGTACGACTGGAATTACCAGCGCCAGCTGCTCAGCATCCGGCTGGCCGAGGCGCGCGGCGAAGCCATCGGCGAGTCCGACCTCTACACCGAGACATACCTGGTGGACCGGCCGATTCTGCAATGCGTGCGCTACCGCGGGCCCGGCGCGCCGGTCCTGCTGATCGACGAGATCGACCGTGCGGACGACGAATTCGAGGCGCTGCTGCTTGAGTTTCTCGGCGAGGCGGCAGTGACGGTTCCCGAGCTGGGCACCTTTGTGGCCCAGCGCCCGCCGATCGTCGTGCTCACCTCAAACCGAAGCCGTGATCTGCATGACGCACTGCGGCGGCGATGCCTCTACCACTGGATCGACTATCCCGATCCGGTGCGAGCGGCAGCGATCGTGCGCAGGACGGTGCCGGGGGCGACGGCAGCACTGATTCAGCACGCCGCCCAGTTCGTCGGCGAGACACGGGTTCTCGACATGGACAAACCGCCCGGGATCGCAGAGACCATCGACTGGGTGGCGGCCTTGGTTGCGCTCGGCGTTGCCGACCTGGTTGCCGGTGACGCGCGCACTTCGGCGGTCGTCAGCCTTGGCGCGCTGGCCAAGACGCCCGATGACCGTGGCGTCGTCGCCGAGGCATTCGCTGACTACATGGAAGGAATCTGCCGATGAAGATCACCAACGAGTTCACTGTGAGTGCCCCGGCAGAAAAGGCTTGGGAGGTGCTGACCGATCTACAGCAGGTGGTTCCGCTGATGCCGGGTGCACAGCTGGTCGGCCAGGAAGGTGATGACTACCTCGGCAAGGTCAAGGTGAAGGTCGGACCGGTGACCAGCGAGTTCAGCGGCAAGGCACACTTCGTGGAGCGAGACGGCAAGACGCACCGCGGCGTGGTGGACGCCCGCGGCAAGGAGGCGCGCGGGACCGGAAATGCCGCCGCCACCATCACTTTCGGTGTGCACGAGGCCGGGGACCGCAGCAGGGTCACGGTCGACACCGACCTCAAGATCGTCGGCAAGCTCGCCCAGTTCGGCGGCGGCATGTTGCAGCAGGTATCGGAGAAGCTGCTGGGCGAGTTCGTCGACTCGTTGGAAGCCAAGCTTGCCGCCGGCGATGCCGAAGAAGACGCGGCGCGCACGGCACCGACCAATGGGCAGGTCGCAAGGCCGGCGCCGGAGCCGGCGCCGATCGACCTGATCGAGCTGGCGGGCGGCAGTGCGATCAAGAATTACGGCCCGGCGGTTTTCGGCGCTTTCCTGTTGGCGGCTGTCGTCTTCACGCTGGGTCGGCTGCGAATTGCGCGAAAGGCGCTGCGCGGGAAGCGATGACCGCGCCGTTCCTTCTTCGTGGCGTCGACCTGGCCGCCTTCGCCGTTGCCTTGGTCAACCGGCTGCACTCCGGAGGTGTGGTGGTGTCCGCCAGCGGCCCAACGGGATTCGTCGACGCGCTGCGTCGTAACTGGCCAAGAACGCGCTCGCAGCTCTACTGGGTGGCGCGGCTGACGCTGGTGAACCGGGTGGAGGACCTGGCCGCTTTCGATGCGGTGTTCGAGTCGGTGTTCGCGGACGCCGTGCTGGGTGTGGATCCACCGGGCCTGAAGCAGAGCATGGGAACGGCCGCCGCCGTCCACCCTGGTGTGCCCGGCCGCGCGAGCACCCTGGCCGACGGTGGCCTGCCGTGGACCACGCGCCCGGCGTCGGTCACTGCCGTCGACGCCCGTACCGCCGACATCGGGATCCCCGACGCCCTGCCGAGCCGGATCGTCGCACGCGCGGACGAACCGTTTGAGCGGTTCGATCCCGACGACCTCCGTCTGCTTGGCGAATGGCTGGAGCAGGCGGCGGCCCACTGGCCGCGGCGACGCAGCCAGCGCCGAGAGTTGCACCGGCACGGCAAACGGGTCGATCTCCGGGAGACGATGAAGGCGTCGCGCGCGACCGGCTGGGAGACGCTGCGGGTGGCGCGCACCCGCAACCGCGAGTACCCCCGCCGGGTGGTCCTCGTGTGCGACGTCAGTCGATCGATGCAACCGTACGCCACCATCTATCTGCATCTCATGCGAGCAGCGGCCCTGCGGCAGAATGGAATTCGCCCCGAGGTGTTCGCGTTCTCGACGTCGCTGACGCGGCTGACCGCTGCGTTGTCGCATCGCTCACCGGAGGTGGCGTTGGCCAAGGCCAATGCGAAGGTCACCGACCGCTACGGCGGAACGCATCTGGGCCGCTGCGTCGGGGAACTCGTTTCGGCATCCCACGGCAACGCATTGCGTGGCGCGGTGGTGATCATCGCGTCCGACGGGTGGGACAGCGATCCGCCCGACGTGCTCGAACGGGCGCTGATCCGGGTGCGTCGCCGGGCGCAGAAGCTGATTTGGCTCAACCCACGCTCCGCTCAGCCCGACTTCCGGCCGCTGGCCGCGTCCATGGCGGCGGCGTTGCCGTACTGCGACGTGTTCATGCCCGCGCACTCGGTGACGGGTCTTCGCGAGCTGTTCGCTGTGCTTGCCGACCAGTAGGCGGGCAGCTAGGCCTCGGCTGCGGGCTCCCCGGCGGTTCTCTTGGCGGCCCGGCGCCGCTTGTACCACTCGATGAACATCGGCATCACGGACACCAGCGCGATGAGGATGAAGATCGGCTCGAGCAGCTTCTGGATGATCTCGAACTGGCCCAGCCCGTACCCGAGGAGTGTCAGGCCGACGCCCCAGACCACCGCACCGATGACATTGAAAAGCGTGAATGCGCCGTAGCCCATCCGGGCGGCGCCTGCCGTGATCGGCGCCAGGGTCCGCACGATCGGCACGAAGCGGGCGAGCACGATGGCGAACGGGCCACGCTGCTCGAAGAAGATGTGGGCCTCGTCGAGGTAGCGCTGCTTGAGGAATCGCGCGTTCGGCTTGAACATCGCGGTACCCAGATAGCGGCCGATGAAGTATCCGACCTGTCCGCCGAGGATGGCGGCGATCGGGATGAAGACCAGTAGCTGCCACAGCTTGAAGTTGGCTTGACCTGCGGCGGCCGTCCCCGCGGCAAGCATGCCCGCCACGAACAGCAGCGTGTCGCCTGGTAGCACGGGGAACAGCACGCCCGACTCGACGAAAATCACCACCAGCAGCCCCACCAGCGCCCAGGTACCGAAGTAGCCGATGAGCTTGATCGGATCCAGGAAATCCGGCATGAGCGCCAGCTGGGTCGCAGCCGCCGAGACGGCGGTGGTGGTGTCCATGGCCCCCCAAGATACCGGCGACGCCCTGAAGGGACGCTGTGCCGGGTTTATGGTCGGCTATGGCCACCACTCATCGAGCTGTGCACGTTGCGTCCGCCAATGCGCCCCTGACCCTCGTCGACGTCGAGACCACGCCGCCCGGCCCCGGCCATGTCCGCATCACCGTCGCCGCCTGCGGGGTATGCGGTACCGATCACGGTTTCGTCGCTGGTGGTTTTCCGAATATGACGTGGCCGTTGACGCTGGGACACGAGCTCGCGGGAACGATCGCGGAACTGGGCGACGGTGTCGAGGGATTCGCTGTCGGCGACCGGGTGGCGGTCGGCTGGTTCGGCGGCAACTGCAACCGGTGCATCCCGTGCCGCCAGGGCAAGTTCATGCAATGCGAGAACGGAGAGGTGCCCAGCTGGCACTATCCCGGCGGCTACGCCGAGTCGGTCACGGCGCCGGCCACCGCGCTCGCCCGAATTCCCGACGCACTGTCGTTCGTCGAAGCGGCACCGATGGGCTGCGCCGGGGTGACGACGTACCACGCGCTGCGCAAGACCAAGGCGGTCGCCGGGGACCGGGTCGCGGTGCTGGGCATCGGCGGGCTGGGCCACCTCGGCGTGCAGTGGGCCAGGGCGATGGGCTTCGAGACGATCGCGATCGCCCGCGGTGCGGACAAGGAAGCCAACGCCCGGGAACTGGGTGCCCACCACTACATCGATTCGAGGGCCGAGGATGTCCCCGCCGCATTGCAGGCCCTCGGCGGCGCGTCTGTCGTGCTCGCGACGGCCGCCAATTCGGCCGCGATGGCGCAGACCGTCGGCGGCCTGGCGCCCGAGGGCGAACTGGTCATCGTCGGCGTCACGGCCGACCCCCTGCCGATCGCGCCCCTCCAGCTGATCAGCCCTGGGTTGTCCGTGAGCGGTCACCCGTCCGGCACGTCGCGGGATATCGAGGAGACCATGCATTTCGCCGTCCTGTCCGGCGTGCGCGCGTGGATCGAAGAGCGGCCGCTGGCCGAGGCAGCCGAGGCGTACGCGGCGATGGACGAGGGCCGTGCGCGCTACCGCATGGTCCTGACGATGTGAGCCCGCCTCGTTCTTGAGATACTTCAACAAACCTGTAGCAGCCGGGAGGAACTGAAATGCCCATCGCAACGCCCGAGGTCTATGCGGAGATGCTGGGTCGAGCCAAGGAGAACTCCTTCGCGTTCCCGGCGATCAACTGCGTCGGATCGGAGAGCATCAACGCCGCGCTCAAGGGTTTCGCCGACGCGGGCAGCGACGGCATCATCCAGTTCTCCACCGGCGGAGCCGAATTCGGTTCGGGTCTCGGCGTCAAGGACATGGTGACGGGCGCCGTCGCGCTGGCCGAGTTCGCCCACATCGTCGCGGACAAGTATCCGATCACCGTCGCGCTGCACACAGACCACTGCCCGAAGGACAAGCTGGACAGCTACGTCACGCCGCTGCTGGCCATTTCGCAGAAGCGGGTCGCCGAGGGCCGCAACCCGCTGTTCCAGTCGCACATGTGGGACGGGTCGGCGGTGCCCATCGACGAGAACCTCGACATCGCTCGCGAGCTGCTCAAGGAGGCCTCGGCCGCCAAGATCATCCTCGAGATCGAGATCGGCGTGGTCGGCGGCGAGGAAGACGGCGTCGCCCACGAGATCAACGACAAGCTCTACACCACGCCTGAGGACTTCGAGAAGACCATCGACGCGCTCGGCGCAGGCGAGCACGGAAGGTACCTGCTGGCCGCGACGTTCGGCAACGTGCACGGTGTGTACAAGCCGGGCAACGTCAAGCTGCGCCCCGATATCCTCGAGCAGGGCCAGAAGGTGGCCGCGGCCAAGCTCGGATTGCCCGAGGGCGCCAAGCCTTTCGACTTCGTGTTCCACGGCGGGTCCGGCTCGCTGAAGTCGGAGATCGAGGACTCGCTGCGCTACGGCGTGGTGAAGATGAATGTCGACACCGACACCCAGTACGCGTTCACCCGCCCGCTCGCTGCGCATATGTTCACCAACTACGACGGCGTGCTGAAGGTCGACGGCGAGGTCGGTAACAAAAAGGCCTACGACCCGCGAAGTTACCTGAAGAAGGCCGAGGCGAGCATGTCGGAGCGCGTCGTCGAGGCGTGCAAAGACCTGCAAAGCGCGGGTCGTTCAGTTTCGGGAGGCTAGGGTGAGCACTGTGAAGCGTGGAATTCTGATCGCCTGCTGCACGGTCGCGATTCCCATGGGAACGCTCGCTGTCGCCGCACCGGCCGGCGCCAACACCTGCCCCTGGGGCACCGTGCCCCGATTCGACGGGGTGTGCACGCAGGGACAGTCCGGCGGGACGCCGCCACCCGGCCTCACCGTTCCGCCGCAGGGCGCCGACATTGTCACCATGCCGGGCCAGTTCCCGACGGTCAACGGCATCCCGTGCACGGACGAGCACTTCGGCACCTGCTACGCGATGTCGCAGAACGGCTAGCTGTCGGGGGCCTGGCAGATCTTCCACTGATCGTCGCGGAACTGCAGATCGAAGCTGCGCGTCGAACGCGTCTGCGGCGCATAGGCCATGAACGTCGTGACATTGGCCTCCGCGTGGTCGCCGTTGACGACCACCTGGTCGATGCTCGCGACCACCGGATACTGCTTCGCTGCAGCGACCCGGGCGTGGGTGTCGGTCCATGCCCGGTCGTCGTAGTTGACGTAGTTGTCGCGCGTGGTGCCGCAGGTGATGCTTCGTAACGTGGCCAGGTCGCCGTTCTGGACCGCGACGTCGAAGTTCTGGATCGTCGTGCGGACTTTGTCCTCTTCGGACACCTTCGGCGTCGAGCCGCGGGTCAACAGCACCGTGCCGAGAATCGCGACGGCCACCAAGGCGGCGATGACCAACAGCAGCGCCACCACCCAGCCCCAGCTACGACGGTTGCGCGGCGGCTTTGGAGGGTCGGTGCGTGGCGGAATAACTTGCGGCGCAACCGGTTTCGCTTGTGGCATGGCCTCGGTTGGCACCGGCGGCATCACCTCGGTGGCAGGCTCGGCCGGCGTGTCGATCTTCTGTGTCGAGCCGTCGAATCCTGAGGGCGCGGTGAACCGTCGCTCAGCAGGCTTGTCCGTCTCCTCGGCCGGCAGTTGGGCCTGAGCCTCGGGCGACAACAGGATCTCGGTGGCGGGCTCGTGCTCCGGGTCGGTCACGGCTTCAGCGGGCTGCGTCTCATCCGTCTCGACGACGGCTTCCGCCGCTGGCTCGGTGGCTTCGTCCGGATCGTCCGGCCCTGATGGGTTCGACATCCCTGCTGCGCTTCCTCCCTCTACGAGCTACCGGTGCAGCCTAACGGCACAATGAGGCCATGACGCGCATGGGAGATCTCCTCGGACCGGATCCGGTACTGCTACCGGGCGACAGCGCAGCGGAGGCCGAACTCGCCGCCTCCGAGAACCCGTCCATCGTCGCCGCCGCGCATCCGTCGGCGTCGGTGGCGTGGGCCGCACTCGCGGAGGACGCGCTCGCCGACGATAGGGCCGTCACCGCCTACGCGTACGCCCGCACCGGCTATCACCGCGGCCTGGATCAGTTGCGCCGCAACGGATGGAAGGGCTTCGGCCCGGTGCCCTACAGCCACGAGCCCAACCGCGGATTCCTGCGGTGTGTGGCAGCGTTGGCGAAGGCCGCCGACTCGATCGGCGAGACGGATGAGTATCAGCGCTGCCTGGATCTGCTCGACGACTGCGATCCCGCGGCGCGGTCCGAATTCGGGCTGTAGGTCAGTACTCCGCTTCGCACTTGCAGTCCGCGGCGTCGTCCGGCGGCTCCACCTGAACCGTCGCGTGATCCAGCCCTCGCGCCGTCAACACTGCGCGGGCGTCGTCGAGCACCGACGCCGAATTCCGGGTGCTCGTCAGGTGCGCGGTCACCATGTCCTTGCCCGGCACCAGCGTCCACACGTGCAGGTCGTGCACCTCGGTCACGCCCTCGACCGCACAGAGCGCCGAGCGCAGCTCCTCGACGTCGATATGGCTCGGCGACGATTCGGACAGAATTCGCAGCGCGGCACGGGCCAGTGCGATCGCGCGGGGCAGCACCCATACCGCGACGAACACCGCGACGACCACGTCGGCGTAAGGCCACCCCGTCGTCACGGTGACGATGCCCGCGATCAGCACACCGATGCTGCCGACGGTGTCGGCGACGACCTCCATGTAGGCGCCCTTGACGGCCAGGCTCTCCTTTGAGTGCGACCGCAGCAGTAACACGACGACGGCGTTGGCCACCAGCCCTGCCAGTGCGACCACGATCATCGGCACACCGGGGATCTCGGGTGCGTTGCCGAGTCGTTCGACCGCCTCGAAGAGGATGAACGCGGCGACACCGAGCAGCAGCACCGCGTTCGCGACGGCGGTGAACACCTCGGCGCGGTGCCAGCCATAGGTCCGCTTCGGCGACGTGCTGCCATGACGGGCCAACAGCACCGCCGTCAGGCCCATGAACATCGCGACCAGGTCGGTGAGCATGTGGCCGGCGTCGGAGAGCAGGGCAAGCGAATTGATCAGCAGCGCCGTGGTGAGCTCGAGGGCGAAGAACGCGGTCAGGATTCCCGCAGCGATGACCATCCGGGAAACACGGGTATCGGCATGGCTGTGATCGTGTCCGGCACCCATGTCTGCAATCTATGCGTAAACACGCATATGTCGCAAGTGGCCCCACGCCGCGCGAGAAGACGCAAAAGTGTCCAATTTTGGGCCTTTTCGGGGATCTTTGCGTCTTCTCGCGAGAGAAAAGTGGCCGCCGTCAGAACCAGGCGGACCAGAAGCGGGTCAGGTTCATGCCCCACCCGATGAGCCCACGGGGCACACCGGAGGCGTCGAATAGCCAGAAGATGACCCCGAAGAACCACCGGTTGACCTGCGGGGTGAACAGCAGGAGCAACAGGACGAAGAACGCCCACCCTTTTGCGGGGGCCAGCGCACGCTGCGTCTGCGGGCTCAGGTGCGGCTCCAGCGCGCTGTATCCGTCAAGTCCGGGGACGGGCAGGATGTTGAGCACAAACGCGGTCACCTGCAGGAAGCCCAGGAACGCCATACCGCCCCAGAACACTATGTGCTCCTGTTGCCAGAGCAGACGAGTCACCACGAGCAACACGATCGCGAACACCAGGTTGGTGGCCGGACCGGCCAGGCTGACGAGGGTCTTCTGCCGCTTCGTCATCCACGACGTGCGCACGTACACCGCACCGCCCGGCAGGCCGATACCGCCCAGCGCGATGAACAGTGCCGGCAGCCCGAGCGACAACAGCGGGTGCGAGTACTTCAGCGGGTTCAGGGTCAGATAGCCGCGCGCCTCGACGTCGCGGTCGCCGTAGCGCCACGCGGTGTAGGCGTGGGCGAACTCGTGTACGCAAAGCGACACCAGGAAGCCGGCGATGACGAACGTGAACACGCCGACGTACGCCAGCGGCTCAGCAGCGCTTTCGGCCAGCCAGGCAAGCACTGCGCCGACGACGGTGAGCGCGACGATCGCAAGGAAGATCGGGCTGGGCCGCACCGATTGGTGCAGCGGACGGATGGTCACTTCACGAAGCTACCGCGCGCAGCAGTCGTCGCAGCTCCGCAACTCCGGCTACCGCAGTTTCATGATCACTGGCGCACGGAATCACGTTGAACACCGAGCAGCCGGCCTTCGCATAGGGATAGAGGAACTCGGCGACGTCCTCGGGTGTCCCGTACGGGGAATAACGCTCGAAGGGTTCGAACGGCGTCTGGTAGAAGGTCTGCATACCTGTGGCGAGTGGCGCGCGTGCGGCCTCGCGGGTGGCGCCGAAACCACACCAGACGTTGAGAGCGTGCTGGAAGCGACTCGGGTTCCTGCCCGCGGTCTTAGCGTGCTCCGCGACCTGCTCCACCACGGTGCCGTAACGCTGCGGGGAAACCCAGATGCCCAGCCAGCCATCGCCGAACCGGCCTGCGCGCCGCACCGCGGCGTCGGAACGGCCGCCGACGGTGATCGGGATCGGCGACGACGGGGCCGGAAGGATCTGGGCGTCGCGCACCTTGAAGAATTCGCCGTCGAAGCTGACCGGCTTGCCGTCGGACAGCGCGCGCAACAGCTCCAGCGACTCGTCCATTCGGCGCCCGCGGGTGCTGGGGTCCACACCGCAGATCTCGAACTCGTGCCTATCTTCGCCGCCAATCCCGACGCCGAACACCAGCCTGCCCGGTGCGTGCTCGGCGATGCTGGCAAGCTGGCGTGCCACCAGCACCGGGTGGCGCAGCGGGAGCAGGTAAAGCGCGACATAACAGGGGACCCCGGGGTAGCGGGTGAGCACGGTCGCGGCATCGATCAGTGCATCTGCGCCAGCGCCGACGAAAAAGCTGACGTGGTCGTTGACGGCTACATGGTCGACACCGGAATCGGCGATGCGGTGCAGCATCGCGTCGCGCTGCTCGGCGGGAGCCGCGAACTGCCCGACAGGGGCGAAGATGCCCACTCGAATATCACTCATGCGGCAAGCGTGACCCCCCAACTTTCAGCAGAGCTTGCGAAGCGCTGAAATCGCCTGGTCAGCGCACCCGCAGCCAGCCCTCGGTGTGCCGGTAGAACGTCGATCGCCGCACCGGCCTCGGGGCGGGCACGCCGTCGCGCACCACCAGGGCGGCGTCAGTGCCGAGCTGTGCGGCGCGGCCGGTCAGCCAGCGGTTGGGCCGCATCCTGCTCGACAGCACGCTTGCCCGCAGACCGGGCATCGTCGGCGTCGGCTCGATCCGCACCCCGGTCACGTCGCCGTCGAACAGCAGGTTGTCATCGGTGACCGCTTCGCCGTGGATCGTGCGGGCATCTTCGTCGGCCGGCAGCCAGTACGCGGCGCCGACGATGACGGTCCCCGTCTCGTCGCGGATGAGCGGAATCCGTTGCGCCTGACCGGTTCGCGCGCGGCGCGCATGCCAGGGTCGGCGAACGTGGGCGACCTCCACGTCGAGCCGGTCCGCTCGTAACAAGTGGGTCAGCACCGCCGCGAGGTCGGCGTCCGAGCCCACCACCACGATCCTGCGGCAGTCGGCGATGTCGTCGAGGCCGACCATCGGCAGGTCGCTTAGCGGCCGGGGCACTCGACGGCCGCCGAAAACCAGGAGGACATCGCGGGTGGTCAACGCGAACTCCTCAGGTCGGCTGGGATAGGGTGGGTCACCGGCTGCCACAGTTTTAAGGCAGATAGAGCGGGAGACTATGTCATGCCGGCAATCGTGCTCATCGGTGCCCAATGGGGGGACGAGGGCAAAGGAAAGGCGACCGACCTGCTCGGTGGCCGCGTCCAATGGGTGGTTCGTTACCAAGGCGGCAACAACGCCGGCCACACCGTGGTGTTGCCGAGTGGCGAGAACTTCGCCCTTCACCTGATTCCGTCGGGAATCCTCACTCCGGGCGTCACGAACGTGATCGGCAACGGCGTCGTCGTCGATCCCGGGGTGTTGCTCACCGAGTTGAAGGGCCTCGAGGATCGCGGCGTCGACACCGAGCGGCTGCTGATCTCCGCCGACGCGCACCTGTTGATGCCGTATCACGTGGCCATCGACAAGGTCGTGGAACGCTACGCGGGCAGCAAGAAGATCGGCACCACCGGCCGCGGTATCGGCCCGTGCTACCAGGACAAGATCGCACGCATCGGGATCCGTGTCGCCGACGTTCTCGACGAGGCGCTGCTGGCCCAAAAGATCGAGGCCGCACTGGAACTCAAGAACCAGGTGCTTGTCAAGATCTACAACCGCAAGGCGCTTGACGCCGCCGAGGTGGTCGAGAACCTGCTGGCCGAAGCCGAGGGATTCAAGCACCGCATCGCCGACAGCCGCTACCTGCTCAACACCGCACTCGAAAAGGGTGAGACGGTGCTGCTGGAAGGTTCGCAGGGCACACTGCTCGACGTCGACCACGGCACGTATCCCTTTGTCACGTCGTCGAATCCGACCGCGGGTGGCGCCGCCGTCGGTTCGGGCATCGGCCCGACGCGCATCACCACGGTGCTGGGAATCCTCAAGGCGTACACCACCCGAGTGGGCTCGGGCCCGTTCCCGACCGAGTTGTTCGACGCGAACGGCGAGTACCTGTCGAAGACCGGCGGCGAGTTCGGGGTGACGACGGGACGGCGTCGCCGCTGCGGATGGTTCGACGCGGTCATCGCCCGCTATGCCACTCGCGTCAACGGGATCACCGACTACTTCCTGACCAAGCTTGACGTGCTGTCCAGCCTCGAGACGGTACCGATCTGCGTCGGCTACACCGTGGACGGCAAGCGCACCGACGAGATGCCGATGACCCAGAGCGATATCGGCCGCGCGGAACCGATTTACGAAGAGCTGCCCGGCTGGTGGGAGGACATCTCCAACGCCCGCGAGTTCGACGATCTGCCTGCCAAGGCACGCGACTACGTGTTGCGGCTGGAAGAGCTTGCCGGAGCACATGTTTCGTGCATCGGCGTCGGGCCCGGCCGGGATCAGACCATCGTGCGCCGCGACATCCTGGCGGCACGGTGACGGACGATCCACTTCTCGTCGACCCCGATTACGACAAGCATGGTGGGTTCCCGAACTTCGAAGCAGCCGAGCCCGGCCCGGGATTCGCACGGTTTCTGACCGCGATGCGACTGGCGCAGGATCTTGCGGTGTCGGCGGACCCTGACAGCGACACGTGGGATCTGGCTGCCGATCGCGCCGAGGAACTCGTGAAGCTGCTCGGTCCGTTCGAGGCGGCCGAAGGCGTCGGGCCCGCCAACCGCGTCCCCTCGCTGCCCGGCGCGGGCAGCCTGCTGATGCCGCCGTATCGGGTGACCAGGTTCGAACCCGATGGAGTCGAATTGAGCGTGCAGTTCAGCCGGTTCTCGGTCGGCGGAAACTACGCGGTGCACGGCGGCGTGCTGCCGCTGCTGTTCGACTCGGTGTTCGGCATGGTCATCCATGCGGCAGGGCGGCCGATCAGCCGCACCGCCTTCCTGCACGTCGACTACCGGAAGGTGACGCCGATCGACACGCCGCTGACCGCGCGTGGCTGGGTGCGGGAGGCCGAGGGCCGCAAGGCGTTCGTCAACGCATCGCTGCATGATCCGGAGGACAACGTGCTCGCGGAGGCGAACGGGTTGATGATCAGATTGCTCCCCGGCCAGCCGTAGCCGTGCCACGATGACGGCGTGACTGAACGTCAACCCAGCCGGTTGTCGACGCCGCGAGCGGCGGCGGTGGCCGGTGTGCTGTTCGCGCTGTTGTTCGCCACCGCGCTGGTCCTCATCCGGCTGGCGCTACCGAAGGGCGAAGAGCCGGGCGCGCAGTGGCTGCAGACCGGCAGCACGAATCTCAAAATCGCAGCGACGATCATGCCGTTCGCGGGCATCGCGTTCCTGTGGTTCATGGGGGTGGTGCGCGACGGGCTCGGGCGCTACGAGGACAAGTTCTTCTCGACGGTATTCGTGGGCAGCGGGCTGTTGTTCCTCGCGATGATGTTCGTTGCGGCCGGGGTGGGTGCGGGTCTGGAGCGCAGCCGTGCGGTAGGTGATCCCGACGTGGCGACGTTTGGGCAGATGGTGTTGTTGACTGTCTCGAAGACCTATGCGCTGCGGATGGCGGCGGTGTTCATGATCTCGCTGGCGACCATCTGGCTGAAGACGGGACTGATGCCGCGGTGGCTGGTCGCGGTGAGTTACCTTGCCGCGGTCGGACTTCTGGTCGCTAGCGACATCACGATGTGGCTCGTACTGGCGTTTCCGGTGTGGGTGTTGGTGGTCAGCCTGCTGCTGTTGGCGCGGGCTGGCGTCATCGACATCGACCGTGACGATTAGTCTGCCATCCGCAAAGCCTGTGACGGACAAAGCCTTACGGCCTCACGAACGTGGTCCTCTTCCCCCTCGGGCACCTCGTCGACCAGCAGCACGACGATCCCGTCGTCGTCCTGATCGAAGACGGCGCTGGCGGCCATCACGCAGTTTCCCGCGCTGATGCACACGTCTCGGTCAGCCACGACTTTCACCATGTCACCTCCAGCGATTTCAACCCGTAGATGAAGTGAAATGACCGGAAGGGCACGTCGGCGAAGTCTTCGGCCAGCGCCAGCGCGGGGAAACGGCGCAGCAACGCCGGGAACGCGATCCGCATCTCCATGCGTGCCAGCGGGGCGCCCAGGCAGTGGTGCACACCGTGGCCGAACGCCAGATGCCCTGGCGCGCCCCGACGAATGTCGAGCAGCTCGGGCGAATCGATGAAGTCCGGGTCGCGATTGCCCGACGGCAGCGACACGAACACCAGCTCTCCGGCCCGAATCGGCACGCCGGCGATCTCGACGTCGGTGGTGGTGATCCGCGGAATCGCGGTGTGCACGATCGACAGCCAGCGCAGCAGCTCCTCGACGGCGGGTCCGATCGCATCCGGGTTGTCGCGCACCGCGGCCAGCTGGTCGGGATGGCGCAGCAGTGCCAGCGTGCCCAGGCCCAGCATGTTCGACGTCGTCTCGTGGCCGGCGAGCAGCAATAGGCTTGCGATGCCGATGAGTTCGTCGTCGGTCAGCTCTTCGCCGTGTTCGCGCACCAGCATGCCGAGGATGTCCTCGCCGGGCTGTTGGCGTGACCGCTCGACCAGTGAGCGCATGTAGGCACGGCTCTGGCGCTGCAATTCCAGCCGCTCGGGAATGGGAATGGACAGGTCGAGCTGGCTGGCGCTGCGCTGCTGGAAGTCGTCGCGGTCGTCGTACGGCACACCGAGCAGCTCGCAGATCACCAGTGACGGGATCGGCAACGCAAAGTTCGTAACCAAATCGACTGGGGGTCCGGCCTTTTCCATCGATTCCAATTGCGCGTCGACGATCTCGGCGATGCGCGGCTCGAGCAGCTTCATCCTCCGGATGGTGAATTCGGCGGTCAGCATGCGCCGCAACCGCTGATGCTCCGGCGGGTCGAGGCTCAATAGATTGCCTGACCGTGCGCTGGTCACTTCCTCCTCGGGGATCTCCGTCGCGCCGGGCAGAACGAAACCAGGCGGGCGGCCGTTGGAGAACCGTTCGTGGTCAGACAGCACGTCCTTGATGTCCTCGTGCCGGGTGACCAGGTACACCGTCATGCCGAACGAATTGACCATGGTGCGCACACCGTCGGTCTCGCGGATCTCGCTGAGCGCTGGGGTCGGATCGAACGCGACCCGCCGCATATGCAGCGGCGGCAGCTCGGGTGCTTGGGTCATGAATCGACGCTACCCGCGAAACACAAACTCCCCGATCAGCTTGTTGACAAGCGAAGGGTTCTCCAGCGCAGCCAGATGCGCTACCCCTTCGAGCACGGCGATGGCCGCATTGGGGATCGCCTCGGCCATCGCGATCGTCTCGGGCAACGGGAACGTCGCATCCTCGACACCGGCGACCACCAACACCGGCGTCGTCACCTTCGACAGCAGCGCGCGCTGGTCGGGACGGCGCGGCACCACGCTGCGCACCGCCCAGCCGCCAGAGCGCAGGTCGACGCGCTGCACCGTGTCGCGGACGAACGCCACGACATCGGGCCGTGTCGTGAACGTCGTCGGGCCGAGGAACGCCTTGAGCACCGATCGGGTCAGCGGCGGCCGGATCCCGCCGAGCAGGCCGGCCATCCGCAACAGGAGGCCGTACTCGATCTTCTGCCGTGTGCCGGCCGGCGACGCGGTGCAGTTCATCAACACCGCGCTGCCGATGCGATCGGGATAGGTGGCCGCGAAAGTCCCGCCGATCATGCCGCCCCAAGAGTTCCCGACGAAGTGCGTACGCTGCAGGTCGAGGCCGTCGAGGATGTCGACGATGCAGCGCGCACACTGATCGAAAGTAAAAGGCGCCGTGAGCTTTTCGCTTGCGCCGAAGCCCGGAGGATCGACGAGGATCACCTGGTGCTCGTTACCGAAATGATCGGCCTGCGCGGCCCACATGTCGCCCGTCATCAGCAAGCTGGGCCAGAACATCATCGGCTCGCCGGTGCCCCGGACCTGCACCCGCACCGATCCCAGCACGGTGTCGATCATTCGCGATTCAGCCACGGTTCAGTGTCGCCTCTTCGAGGTCGAGCCCGCGCAGGACTTCGCGCAGCACTTCGTCGTCGATCTGACCGCTGTCGCGTTCGGCGATGAACGCCGCGCGCTCGGCCGCCAGCATCTCCAGCCGCAATCGCCGGAACGCCGCTGCCGGGCTTTCGCCGATCTCCTCGGCATCGCGGCCCAACCGCTC
>DASRJA010000693.1:0-26050 GCA_035649695.1 Mycobacterium sp.
ACGCCACCAGCTGCCGCTGCCCCGCCGAAAGCCGGCCGCCGCGCTTGGCGACGTCGGTGTCGTAACCCTCGGGCAGTGCATCGATGAATCGGTCCGCGCCGACGGCGGCCGCCGCTGAGCGCACCTGCTCATCAGTCGCGTCGGGCCTGCCGAACCGGATGTTGTCGGCGACTGTGCCGTCGAACATGAAGTTCTCCTGCGTGACCATCACGACGTGGCGTCGCAGCTCGCTCTGCGAAATGTCCCTCAGGTCAATGCCATCCAGCGTCACGGCACCCGACGTCGGGTCGTAGAACCGGGCGATCAGTTTGGCGATCGTGGTCTTGCCCGCACCGGTGGTGCCCACCAGTGCGACGGTCTGACCCGCCGGAACCGAGAAGCTCAGGTCGGGCAGCACCGGTCGGTCCTTCACGTAGGAGAACTGCACGTCGTGGAACGCAACGTCGCCGCGCACCTTATCGAGGGCGACGGGGTGCGTCGGCTCCTTGATGCCCGGCCGCTCTGCGAGCACGCCTGCCAGCTTCTCCAGCGCCGACGACGCGGACTGGAACGTGTTGAAGAACTGCGAAATCTCCTGCATCGGTTCGAAGAACATCCGCAGATACAGCAGGAACGCCGCCAGCGTGCCGATGGTCATCTGGCCATGCAGCACCCGGTAGCCACCGTAGAGCAGCACGACGCCGGTGGTGATGTTGCCGACCAGCTTCACACCGGGCATGAACACAGCCAGCAGCCGGAACGTCTTCTCGTTGTCCGCCTTGTAGCGATCGGCGATGTCTTCGAAGATCTCCTGATTGCGCGGCTCGCGACGGTAGGCCTGCACCGCCTTGATGCCGGTCATCGTTTCGACGAACTGCACGATCACCAGCGCGGCGCTCTCCCGCACCCTGCGGTAGGTCTTGGCCGACTCGTCGCGGAACCACCACACCAGCGCCACCAGAACCGGGAACGCCGCCAGGCACATCAGGCCCAGCCGAACGTCAAGTGTCACAAGGAGAATGGCGGTGCCGATCAGCGTGAGCACGGCGGTGATCAGGCTGTCGAAACCGGTCTCCAGCATGTCTTGGATGGCCTCGACGTCGTTGGTGGACCGGCTCACAACTCGGCCCGACGTGTACCGCTCGTGGAATGCGATGTCGAGGCGCTGGAAGTGGCGGTACACCCGCCGCCGCAGTTCGAGCAGCACCTTCTGCCCGATCCGGCCGGAGCGCTGCAGGAAGAACATCCGGCTGGTGGCCTGAATCAGAACCACTCCGCATAGCACGCCGACGACCACCATCAGCGTGTGCGCTGTACCGCCGGACAGGATCGGCGGGATGCCGTGGTCGATGCCGCGCTGTACGAGTAGCGGAACTGACAGGCGCGCAACGTTTTCCACCACGACGACGATCGCGAGCAGCGCGACCGTCACACGGTACGGCCGCAGCAGCGAGAACAGCAGCGCCCGAGCCTCACGGCGCCGCGGCAGGCTTTCGTCGATGGGCAGGTCGTCGTTCTGGCTGTCCTTGACCCGGCCGCGCCAGTCGTCCTCGGGGACGTCGACTGGTTGGGTGTCTGTCGCGGTCATCGGCCCTCGGCCTCCGATGTCACGAAACGGTTTTCATCGGAAGCGGCCGCCTCCTTTTTCAAGGCCTCCTGCTCCTCGTACGCCTTGCCCAGCCGTTCGCGGCTCTCGTCGTCCTCCCATGCGCACTTGCGTTCGGCGCGATCGTCGAGTTCATCGTCGGCGGCCAGCAGGTAGCGGTACTGCGGCACGGTGGCCAACAGTTGGGCGTGCGTGCCGATGTGCGTGATAGTGCCGTCTTGCAGCAGCGCCACCTTGTCGGCCAGCAGGACCGTCGACGCCCGATGCGCAACGACGATGCCGGTGACGTGGTGCAGCACCCGGCGCAAGGCCTCCTCGACGACGGCTTCGGTGTGCACGTCGAGCGCGGACAGCGTGTCGTCGAGCACGAGGATCTTGGGCGCGGAGAGAATGGCCCGCGCCAGCGACAACCGCTGCCGCTGCCCGCCGGACAGACTCATGCCCTGCTCGCCGATGCGGGTGTCCAACCCGAACGGCAGGTCGTAGACGAACTGCGCGGCGGCGACCTCGATGGCCTGCGCCATCTGCTCGTCGGTAGCGTCCGGACGCCCCAGTCGCAGGTTCTCAGCGACCGACATCGAGAACAGCGTCGGGTCCTCGAACGCGGTGGCCACCGCCTGCCGCAGCGCAGGCAGGCTGAGCTCGCGGATGTCTTGGCCGTCGATGAGGATCTCGCCCTCGGTGACGTCGTACAGCCGCGACAGCAACGCGGCCAGCACCGACTTGCCCGAACCCGTCGAGCCGACCAACGCCAGCGTCTCCCCCGGCTCGACGGTGGCGTTGACGTGCCGCAGCGCCCAGTCGTCTACTGCGGCATCGGGGAAACGGAAGCCGACGTCGACCAGCTCGAGCCGCCCGCCGCGCGGCGCCTCATGCGACGGCCCGTCGGCGATTTCCCGTGGGGCGTCGAAGATCTCGGCGATCCGGTTGGCGGCGGTGAACGACTCCTGCGTCATCGACAGCAGAAAGCCCAGCGATGCGATCGGCCACACCAGTGACAGCATCATCGTGATGAACGCGACGAGCGTGCCCATCGTGACGTAGCCATGGCCTGCGGCGTACGCGCCGAAGCCGAGCACCACGATCAGCGTGAGGTTGGGAATGACCTCCAGCAGGGTCCAGAACTTCGCCGACACCGACACCCTGCTGACCTGCGTGTCGTAGAGGTTGGTCAGCTGCTTGTCGAACCGGTCGTAGACGTGATCCTCGCGGCCGAACGACTTCACCACTCGCACACCGAGAGCAGATTCCTCGACATGCGTTGCGACGTGGCCGGACTGGTCCTGCGCCAGCCGCGACAACTTGGTGTACTCCTGCTGGAAGTGCAGCACCGTCAACGTGATTGGCACGATCGAGGCCAACACGACCACACCGAGCGGCCAGTACATCGCAAGCAGGATCGCGGTCACGACGGCGATCTGGATGGTGTTGAGCAGCAGAAACAGCATGCCGAATGACATGAAGCGGCGAATGGTGCTCAGGTCGTTCATGATTCGCGACAGCAGCTGGCCGGACTGCCAGCGGCCGTGGAACGACATCGGCAGGATCTGCAGCCGCGCGTAGAGGTCCTTGCGGATGTCGGCCTCGACGCCCATGGTGGCGCGGGCGACCAGCCAGCGGCGGATGAACCACAGCACCGCCTCGGAGACGCCGACGCCCATCGCGGCTGCGCCGAGCACCCACAGGCCGTGCTGATCCTGATGTCGCACCGGCCCGTCGATTACGGCCTTGGTCATCAGCGGAATGGCCACGGTGGCAACGAGGCTGGCGACCGCGATGAGAACCATCGCGATCCACCGCGCCCGGTACGGCAGCAGGTAGGGCATCAGCCGCCAGAGATCCGAACCGGTACGTTCGCGGGCCGGCGGTCGCGCGATCGCCGGCGCTAAGCGAAGCGTGGTTGGGGTGTCAGACACGAGACCTCAATTGTCCCATGGCTCGCAAACGGTTAACGCGCGCGCAGTTCACGCTGCAACAGGGTCCGCTTGCGCGCCGAACTGGGTGTCGTACAGCTCGGCGTAGCGCCCGCCGTGCGCCAGAAGCTGATCGTGCGTACCGCGTTCGACGATGCGGCCGCCCTCGACGACCAGGATCATGTCTGCAGCGCGCACCGTGGACAGCCGGTGGGCGATCACGAGAGCGGTCCGGTCGGCCAGCGCTTCGTCCAGCGCGTGCTGCACGGCAGCCTCGGATGCGGAGTCCAGCGACGCCGTCGCCTCATCAAGCACCACCACCCGCGACTGGCCCAGCAGGAGGCGGGCAATCGTCAGCCGCTGCCGCTGCCCGCCGGACAAACGGTATCCGCGCTCACCGACAACCGTGTCCAGCCCGTCGGGCATCTCGCCGACTACATCGGCCAGCCGCGCACGTTCCAGCGCACACCAGAGCGCGTCGTCGGTGGCGCCGGGCGCGGCCAGCTGCAGGTTGGACCGGATCGATTCATGGAACAGATGCCCGTCCTGAGTGACCATGCCGACGGTGTCCTTCAGCGACGCGAACGTCAGGTCGCGGACATCGACGCCATTGAGGCGCACCGCGCCCGAGTCGACGTCATAGAGCCGGGCCAGCAGCGAGGCGGTCGTCGACTTGCCCGCTCCGGAGGAGCCGACGAGTGCCACCATCTGGCCGTGCCGCGCGGTAAATGAAATGCCGTGCAGCACTTCGTCTCCGCCACGATCGTCGAGCACCGCGACCTCTTCGAGCGAGGCCAGCGACACCTTGTCAGCCGACGGATAGGAGAACCGGACGTCGTCGAACTCGACCGAAACAGGCCCGTCAGGAACGGCCACCGCATCGGGCCGCTCCCGGATCAGCGGCACCAGGTCGAGCACCTCGAAGACCCGCTCGAAGCTGACCAGCGCGCTGGCGATCTCGACATGAGCGTTGGCCAGTGCGGTCAACGGCGCGTACAGCCGGGTCAGCAGCAGCGCCAGCGACACGATCGCGCCTGCCTGAAGGTGGCCGCCGATGGCGAGAACGCCGCCGAGGCCGTACACCAACGCCAGCGCCAACGCCGACATCAACGTCAGCGAGTTCATGAACGTGGACTGCAGCATGGCCGTGCGGACGCCGATATCGCGGACTCGGTCGGCGCGCGCCTCGAATTCACGCGACTCGTGCGACGGGCTGCCGAACAGCTTGACCAATGTGGCGCCGGGCGCCGAAAACCGTTCGGTCATCTGGGTGTTCATGGTCGCGTTGTTGATCGCCGCCTCCCGCGACAGCCGCGCCATCGTGCGCCCGATGCGTCGCGCAGGCACGACGAACAGCGGCACTAGGAACAGCGACAACAGCGTGATCTGCCACGAGATGGAGAGCATGACCGCCAGCGTCAACGTCAGCGTGACGATGTTGGACACGACACCGGACAACGTGTCGGAGAACGCGCGCTGTGCGCCGATCACGTCGCTGCCGAGCCGGCTGACCAACGCGCCGGTGCGGGTGCGCGTGAAGAACGCGACCAGCATGCGCTGCACGTGGTCGAACACCGCGGTGCGCAGGTCCAAGATCAGGCCCTCGCCGATGTTGGACGACAGCCACCGCGTGACGAGCGAGACGACGGTCTCCGCGAACGCGACCGCGGCAATGACGGCCGCCAAAAGCACGATCGTCGCCGCCGGTCCCCCTCGAACGATGGCGTCGACGACCTTACCCGCCAGTATCGGGGTCGCGACGGCCAGCAGTGCGCTCACAACACTGACCGCGACGAAGCCGCCCAGCCTGCGGTGATGCCGATCGGCGAAGCGCCAGATGCGGCGCAGTAATCCGCGGTCGATGAGCGAGCGAATATCGCCACCGCGCGCATGCGCCTGCCGGTACAGGGTTTGCCGGGCAACCGTTTCGATACTCATGAAATCACCGTAGAACCTCAACAATGGATGAGGTCAACGACTTCCCGCGGCCTCAGACCACGCCGAAATACCCCAGTACGCCCGCGGCGAAAACCACGATCAGCGGGTTCGTCTTGGTGCGGATGAAGATCAACGTGCAGATCGCGGTCAGCGCGTAGGCCCGCCAGTCGTGGTCGGCGGCCCGGCTCATCACCAACGAGGTGGCCATGATCAGGCCGACCGTCAGCGGCGCGAAGCCCTTCTCGACGGCGATTCGCCACTTCGACTTCTGCGCCTTCTGCCAGAACAGCGTGACCGCGTACATCAACGACGCCGCCGGAAGCAGCATCGCGGCGGTGGCGATCAGTCCTCCGACGATGGCTCCTGGGACGCCGCCGACTGCGAGCCCCGCGCCGTAGCCGACCAGCGTCACGATCAGGATGCTCGGACCGGGTGCGGTTTGGGATATCGAGAAGATGTCGGCGAACTGGCTGTCGGTCATCCAGTGATGACCCTTGACGGCCTGCAGATGCATCTCGGGCAGTACCGCGTTTCCGCCGCCGATCGACAGCAGCGACAGCGATGCGAACAGGCCGGCGAGTTGAAGATAGGTGTGGATCATGCGGCCCGGTTTCTCGGCCACGCCCAGATCAGACTCAGCGGCGCGAGAATGGCCAACACCACCGGAAGTGGCCACCGCAGAAGGCCATTCAGGAAGAACGCCGCCGCGAACAACAACGCCGGCACTACGCCCGTGAGGCATTTCTTCCCGGTCTGGATGACCATTGCCAACGTCAGCGCAACAGCGGCGGCCGAGGCGCCGTGCAGCACGCCCTTCACGGCGGGTATCTCTTTGAACCGGAAGTAGAAGAATCCCGCCACCATGATCAAGGCGACCGGCATCAGGCACAGCCCGAAGAGCGCCGCCGCCGCCCCGGGCAGGCCACGCATCTTCGACCCGGCGAAGACCGCCATGTTGACCTGATTGGCGCCCGGCAGGATCCGGCACATCGTCATCGCCGACAGGAACTCTTCCTCACCCATCCACTGCTTCTCGACGACCAGCACCTCGCGCGACCAGGCGGACAGCCCGCCGCCGAACGAGGCAAGCGCGATGTGGTTGAACGTCCACGCGAGTTCGAACAGGGAGACCCGACCGGGCCCGGCCTCGACCTCACTCATGCATGAGGTCGTGGTCGTGCGGGAAGTCGTCTTCGTGGTGCTGGGACGGATCCAGCGGATCGGGCGCTTCGTAATGGTGCGAAAGCTCCCAGTCGCTGTCGAAGACCGCTTTCAGCCGCCCCACGACTGCCGGGTCGCTAGTCATGATGCCGAGTTCGCGGCGCAAGTCGAATGCGCTTCTGTCGATGTTCATCGAGCCGACCAATGCGTGCGCATTGTCGACGATGATCAACTTCGCGTGCACCCGCAGGTTCTTCTGTTTGTGCACCTTGACGCCGAACCGTTTCAACGTCCGCAGTGATGCGAAGGTATCGAGAATGTCCCATTCGCTGATGCCGTGCTTGCCGCCGCAGAGAACGTGGACTTTGACACCGCGGTCGGCGGCGGCCGCGAGGCGTTCAAGAATGACTGCGTCCACGTATTTCGGATGCTGGATATCGAGCCGTTCCGTGGCGGTGTCGATGAATTGCGCCATGTGGTAGCGCGAATTGGAATTGCTCCACAGCAGGCCTTCATAAGCTGAGCAATCCCAATCGCGCTCGTCCCAGTCGGCGTTGAACACTTCGACGATCTGCGCGACGTGGTAGGGATTCTCGGTGATGACGCCGTAATCGCGGGTCAGCGTGAAGTATTTCTCCATGAGATTGAACGTGGCGACGAGTGCGACTTTTTCGTCGACCACGATCGACTTTTCGTGCGTCACGTAGAACTTCGAACTCGACCACTTCACCGAGATCCCGGCGTCCTGGAATTGCTGGTAGGTTTCGTCATTGGCGCGATCACCGCCGGATCGTGCCGCATTGAGCATCACCCGCACGTCGACGCCGGCGTTCTTCCGCTCGATGACCGCCGCGATCAAACTCGGTTCGGTGAACGTGAATTGCTTGATCAATAGCGAATTCTGGGCCGAATTGATGAATTCGCGTACCGGGTCCAAGCCGTCGTCAGGCTCGACTATCAGACGCGGAGAGAGCGGGAGCATGATTTCGGGATGCTAGCACCGGGACAATAGCGTCGCTTTGCTATCGCGTGAACGTTCAGCTGCCCGTGACACGGCGGTGATAAGACCGCCGCCACGGTGATACCGAGGTCAGTCGGGTACCTGCCACATCCGCGACACGACTTCAGGCAAGATTGCGTGCATGGACAGTGGAGCGGCTTCGCCCCGCGTGCTCGTAGTCGACGACGACCCCGACGTGCTCGCGTCGCTCGAGCGTGGCCTGCGGCTGTCCGGTTTCGACGTCGCAACGGCCGTCGACGGCGCCGAGGCGCTGCGCAGCGCCACCGAGACGCGGCCGGACGCGATCGTGCTGGACATCAACATGCCGGTGCTCGACGGCGTCAGCGTGGTGACCGCGCTGCGGGCGATGGACAACGACGTGCCGGTCTGTGTGCTTTCCGCGCGGAGCTCGGTCGACGACAGGGTGGCCGGCCTGGAGGCGGGCGCCGATGACTACCTGGTCAAGCCATTTGTGCTGGCCGAATTGGTCGCGCGGGTCAAGGCACTGCTGCGCAGGCGGGGCGCGACGGCGACGTTTTCGTCGGAAACCATCACCGTCGGCCCGTTGGAGGTCGACATCCCCGGCAGGCGTGCGCGCGTCAACGGCGCCGACGTCGACCTGACCAAGCGGGAGTTCGACCTGCTCGCGGTGCTGGCCGAGCACAAGACCGCGGTGTTGTCGCGGGCCCAGCTGCTCGAGTTGGTCTGGGGCTACGACTTCGCGGCCGATACGAACGTCGTCGATGTGTTCATCGGCTACCTGCGACGCAAGTTGGAGGCCGGCGGTGCGCCGCGGCTGCTTCACACCGTTCGTGGCGTGGGGTTTGTGTTAAGGACGCAATAGTCCGATGAACGTGCTGTCGCGGTTCATCCGCCGCACACCCTCGCTGCGGGCCCGGGTGGTGGTCGCCACCGCGATCGGCGCGGCGATTCCGGTGCTCATCGTGGGAGCGGTGGTCTGGGTCGGCATCACCAACGACCGCCAGGAACGCTTGGACCGCAGGCTGGATGAGGCCGCGGGTTTCGCGATCCCGTTCCTGCCCCGCGGGCTCGACGAAATCCCCAAGTCGCCCAACGACAAGGACGCGGTCATCACGATTCGCCGGCCCGACGGCCAGGTCACCTCCAATTCGGACGTCGTACTGCCCGCGTTGTCGCCCGGTTACGAAGACACCTATGTCAACGGCGTCCGATACCGCGTACGCACCGTCGAAATTCGCGGTCCTCAGGGGCCGATGGCCGTCGCCGTCGGCGATACCTACGACGCGACCATCGCCGACACCAACAATCTGCACCGCCGGGTGATCATCATCTGCTTCTTTGCTGTCGGCGCGGCCGCGGTGTTCGCCTGGGTGCTGGCCGCATTCGCGGTCCAACCGTTCAAACAGCTGGCGCAACAAACGCGGCAGATCGACGCGGGTGACGAACCGCCGAACATCGAAGTGCGCGGCGCTACCGAGGCCGTCGAGATCGCCGACGCCGTCAAGGGCATGCTCCAGCGCATCTGGGAAGCGCAGGACCGTACCAAGGCCGCGCTCGCGTCGGCGCGCGACTTCTCCGCGGTGTCGGCGCATGAACTGCGCACACCGCTGACCGCGATGCGCACCAACCTCGAAGTGCTCTCCACGCTCGACCTGCCGGAGGAGCAACGCAAAGAGGTGGTCAACGACGTCATCCGCACCCAGTCGCGCATCGAGGCGACGCTCGGTGCGCTGGAACGGCTTGCGCAGGGCGAACTGTCGACCTCCGACGACCATGTGCCGGTCGACATCACCGAACTGCTCGACCGCGCCGCGCATGACGCGATGCGGGTGTATCCCGATCTGGACGTGTCGCTGGTGCCGGCGCCGACGGTGATCATCGTCGGGCTGCCTGCAGGGCTTCGATTGGCCGTCGACAATGCGATCGCCAACGCGGTCAAACACGGCGGCGCGAGGCGGGTGCAGTTGTCGGCGGTCAGCTCGCGCGCCGGCGTTGAGATCGCAATCGACGACGACGGCGTCGGCATCCCCGAAGAAGAGCGCAACGTGGTGTTCGACCGGTTCTCCCGCGGATCGACGGCGTCGCACTCCGGCTCTGGGCTGGGCTTGGCACTTGTCGCTCAGCAGGCCGAATTGCATGGCGGCACAGCGTCTTTGGAGGACAGCCCGCTCGGCGGAGCGCGCCTTCTGCTGCGGCTGCCCGGACCGCGCTAATCCGCCGCGCAGTCGCCAAGACTGCTGTCCTACACAAGTAGCGGCTTGCCAGCGCAGCGGCGGCGGGCGTTGAATTGCGGTGTTGGACCACGAAACGGGGGCGGTCACATGGCCAACTACATCGCGCTAATCAGCTGGACAGAGCAGGGCGTCAAGGCATACGGGAACACGCTCGACCGAGCAGAAGCCGCTGCCGAATTGGCGGGCAAGCTGGGTGGTTCCCTAAGCCAGATCTTCTGGACGATGGGCGAATACGACGTCGTCGGCGTCCTTGAGGCGCCCGACGACGAAAGCGCAACGGCGTTCGCGCTTGCCCTCTCGTCGCAGGGAAACGTGCGCACATCGACCATGCGTGCGTTCGACGCCGGCGAGATGCGGCAAATCCTCGCCAAAGTGCCCGGTTAGCGAGTGCCGAGCAGGTTCGATCGCGAGGATCGCGTCATCGGGTGGCCAGCAGGTCGATGACAAAAATCAAAGTTTTGCCGGAGAGCCGGTGCCCGCCGCCGGCCGGGCCGTATGCCTGTTCCGGCGGGATGGTCAGCTGACGACGGCCGCCGACCTTCATCCCGGGGATGCCGTCCTGCCAGCCCTGGATCAGGCCGCGCAGCGGGAACTCGATGGACTCGCCGCGGTTCCACGAGCTATCGAATTCCTCGCCGGTGTCGTACTCGACGCCGACGTAATGCACCTCGACGGTGCCGCCGGGTACCGCCTCGGCTCCGTCGCCCACCACCAAGTCGTTGATGAGAAGTTCGGCCGGGGCGGGTCCGTCGGGAAACTCGATCTCTGGCTTGGTACTCATCGCACTCACCGTAGTCTGGATTCGTGCCCAAGGACCAAGACATTCTCGCGCAGGTCAACAAGCTGGTCGCCGAGGAGCAGGAGCTGCGATCCAAGCTGCAGCACCACGAAATCGACGAATCCGAGGAGCATCAGCGGCTACGCGCCGTGGAAGTCGAACTCGACCAGTGCTGGGATCTGCTGCGGCAACGGCGGGCGCTGCGGGAGACCGGTGGCGATCCACGAGAGGCGCGGGTACGCCCGCCCGGTGAGGTCGAGGGCTACCTTGGCTGACCGGTGACCGAGCCCGACGTCGTCATCGTCGGCGGCGGGCACAACGGCCTGGTCGCTGCCGCGTATCTGGCCCGTGCTGGCCGCCGCGTGCAGGTGCTCGAACGGCTGGACCACGTCGGAGGCGCCGCAGTGTCCGCGCACGCCTTCGACGGCATCGACGCGCGGCTGTCGCGCTACTCGTATCTGGTCAGCCTGTTGCCGCGACGCATCGTCGACGACCTTGGCGCGCGGGTGCGGCTGGTGCGCCGCCGCTACTCGTCGTATACACCCGATCCAGCGACGTCGGGCCGGACGGGACTGCTGATCGGACCGCAGTCAACGTTCGGCGCCGTTGGCGCCGCGGATGACGAGGCGGGATTCGCGGAGTTCTACCGACGCTGCCGGGTTGTCACCTCCCGGCTGTGGCCGACGTTGCTGCAGCCGCTGTGCACCCGCGACGAGGCGCGCCGGCATGTCGGCGACGACGCCGCGTGGCGGTTCGTGGTCGACGAGCCGATCGGACGCGCGATCACCGAAGCGGTTTCCAACGATCTGGTTCGCGGTGTGATGGCGACCGACGCATTGATCGGCACGTTCGCCCGCGCCGACGACCCGACGCTGATGCAAAACGTCTGCTTCCTGTATCACCTGCTGGGCGGCGGCACCGGCGACTGGGATGTCCCGGTCGGTGGCATGGGCGCTGTCAGCGGTGCGCTGGCCGCGGCGGCGGCAGGGTACGGCGCTGAAATCCTCACGGGCGCAGATGTTTATGCCATCGACCCGGACGGAGAAGTGCGGTACCGCCGCGACGGCCAGGACCATCGGGTGCACGCCGATGTCGTGTTGGCCAACGTGACACCGGTCGTGCTCGCGAAGTTGTTGGGTGAGCCGGAGCCGACGATGGCCCCGGGCGCGCAGGTCAAGGTCAACTTGATGCTGCGGCGGCTCCCTCGGCTGCGCGACGGCAGCGTCACACCCGAGCAGGCGTTCGGCGGCACGTTCCACATCAACGAAACGTTCAGCCAGCTCGACACCGCCTACACCCGAGCCGATCACGGTGTGGTGCCGGATCCGCTGCCGTGCGAGATCTACTGCCATTCGCTGACCGACCCGAGCATCTTGTCGGATCGGTTGCGCGACTCCGGTGCGCAGACGTTGACGGTGTTCGGCCTGCACACCCCGCACAGCCTGGTCGCTGGCAAGGATCCCGATCGCACGCGGGACTCGCTGACGTCTGCGGTGCTGACTTCGCTGAATTCCGTTCTTGCCGAACCGATTCAAGATGTACTGATGGAAGACTCAGCGGGCCGGTTGTGTATCGAGGCCAAGACGACTCTGGATTTGGAGCAGACGCTGGGGATGACGGGCGGCAACATCTTCCACGGCGCGTTGTCGTGGCCGTTCGCCGACGACGACGAGCCTTTGGAGACACCCGCGCAGCGGTGGGGTGTGGCCACCGCCCACGACCGGATCATGTTGTGCGGCTCGGGATCTCGACGTGGTGGGGCGGTGTCGGGCATCGGTGGTCACAGCGCCGCGATGGCGGTGCTGGAGAGCTAGGACATCACATCGTTTCGCAGCTGAACCACATACCGAGAACTGCCCGCGTAGGCAGCGACAATGGTGGTGTCGCTCGCTAGGCGGGCACTCTCAAATGTCTCTCGGGTGCCGCTGCTGACACATTCCCGCGGCCACCGCTATTTCCCGAGCAGGTCGATGATCGCCTTCAGCTCCTTGAGCTGGGTGTCGTCGAGCGCCGCCAGGGCCGTGGGTGCCGGATCGTCGACCTTATCGATCTTGCGGACCATCTCGCGGCCGGCGTCGGTCAATGAAACGACCTTGCACCGTCGATTGGTCGGATCGGTTTCGCGCACGACGAGCCCGCGGTCTTCGAGATCGTTGACCGCTACCGTGGCCGCAGGCGCATCGATGGTCGCCGCGCGCGCCACCTGCTTGACGGTCATCGGTTGCCGACTGAGCCGCTTGAGGATGCGAATTCTGCTGAACGGCAGTCCCGAAGCCTCGACGACCGCTCGCTTCCACCCGTCGCGGTTGTCGTGAACCAGCGAGGCCATCGCCCGCCAAACCTCGTCGGCCAGACCATTACTTGACATCGGCAGCCTCGTAGCGCACATCAGGACCAGCGATCAACGGCGCCAGCCGCTCAGCCGAGCGCGCCGCCCGCGCCGACGTGGAGTACACGGCAAGAACAATGATCACCAGGCCGAGTCCTGCACAGATCAACCACAGTGGCCTGGCCGCAACAGCAAAGTCGACGCCCGTCGTGGCCAACGCCGAACCCACCACCGAACCGCATAGCGCCACACCAACACTCACGCCCACCTGCCGGCTCGTCGACGCGACCGCCGACGCGGCGCCGGCCCGATCGGTCGGCATGCCACTGACCGCCGCGTTGGTGATCGGCGCGTTCACCATCGAGAAGCCGATGCCGAACACCGCGAAGATCGCCAACAACTGCCACACCGCGGTCGTCACGGTCAGCTGGGTGAGCAACAGCGTCGCCGCAGTGATCAGAGTCCCGGCGATCAGGAGCGACGGCCTGGCGCCGAAGCGGCCGACCATTCGGCCCGATAGCGGCGAAAAGATCAGCGCGCCAACGGCAACGGGCAAGTAGATCAGTCCGGTGTGCATCGCCGAGAAGCCCCGTTCGCTCTGCAGGTACAGCGACATCACGAACAGGAACGCGCCCCAAGCCGCGAACGCACACACCGCGATCATCGTCGCGGACGCGAACGGAATGCTGCGGAAGAACCGGAGATCGATGAAGGGATCGCGGCGGCGCGACTCGTAACGCAAGAACGCGACGAACGCGAGTAGTGCGACGATGGCGACGACCATGTTGCGGGCGTCGGTCCAACCCCGCGCCGGGCCTTCGATCAGCACGTAGACAGTGCCGAACAGGAATGTCATGCCCAGGCCTTGGCCAACGGGGTCGACGTCGCGCATCGTCACCGACCGAGATTCGGGAACGAAGATGGCCGTCAGCACGATCGCGGCCGCGCAGATCGGCAGGTTGATCCAGAACACGGCTCGCCAGTTGACGAGTTCGATCAGCGCTCCACCGACGATTGGGCCGAGCGCCATCGAGATGCCGACGACCCCGCCCCAGACGCCGATCGCACGAGCGCGTTCCACCCGCCCGGTGAACACCTGCGTGATGATCGACATGGCGACCGGGTTCAGCATCGAACCCCCGATGGCCTGCAGCATGCGCGCGAGAATCAGGATCTGAACATTCGGCGACAGGCTGCACAGCAGCGAGCCGAGCGCGAAGACCGTCAGCCCGATCTGGAAGGTGCGCCTGCGCCCGAACCGGTCGGCGGTGGCGCCGGACAGTAGCAGCAGCGACGCCAGCACCAGCGTGTAGATGTCGATCACCCACTGCAGCTGTGACGCGGTCGCATGCAGGTCGGCCCGGATGTTCGGAATCGCGACGTTGACGATCGTCGCGTCCATCGACACGATCAGCAGGCTCAGGCAGCAGGACACCAGGATGATGCCCTTGCGCCGAGCGCTCTGGGGCCCCCGCGAAGCTGGGGACGATCGGACGACAGTTTCATTCACACAACTATTGTGAAACTACAACTGTCTCCGAGGCAAGCGCGGACGCCGTGAGCTGCGTCGCAGTACGTCAGCGCCCGTCGAGTGCCTTGTAGTCCCGCTCGGTGTAGCCGGTGTAGACCTGGCGCGGCCGGCCGATCTTGCCGCTGCCCTCGTCGTGCATCTCGCGCCAGTGCGCGATCCAGCCCGGCAGCCGGCCCAGCGCGAACAGCACGGTGAACATCCGCGTCGGGAAGCCCATCGCGCGGTAGATCACGCCGGTGTAGAAGTCGACATTCGGATACAGCTTGCGCTCGACGAAGTAGTCGTCGGTCAGTGCGACCTCTTCGAGGGCCTTGGCGATATCGAGCAATTCGTCGTCGCCGCCGAGCTTGCCGAGAATCTTGTCGGCCTGCTCCTTGACGATGCGGGCGCGCGGGTCGTAGTTCTTGTACACCCGGTGCCCGAAGCCCATCAGCTTGACGCCGTCTTCGCGGTTCTTGACCTTCTTCACGAAGTCGTGGGTGTCGCCGTCGGACTGCCGGATCTTGTCGAGCATCTCCAGCACCGCCTGGTTGGCGCCGCCGTGCAGCGGGCCCCAAAGCGCGTTGATGCCGCCCGAGATCGACGTGAACAGGTTGGCCTGCGACGAGCCGACCAGCCGCACCGTCGACGTCGAACAGTTCTGCTCATGATCGGCGTGCAGGATGAACAACATGTCCAGCGCCCGAACGAGTTCGGGATCGACCTCGTAGGGCTCGGCCGGGAAGCCGAACGTCATCCGCAGGAAGTTCTCCACCAGCGTCAGCGAGTTGTCCGGGTAGAGGAACGGCTGGCCGACCGACTTCTTGTACGCATACGCCGCGATCGTCGGCAGCTTGGCCAGCAGCCGGATGGTGGACAGCTCCACCTGCGCGTCATCGAACGGGTCGAGCGAATCCTGGTAGTACGCGCTGAGCGCGTTGACCGCGCTGGACAGCACCGGCATCGGGTGCGCATTGCGCGGGAAGCCGTCGAAGAAGCGCTTCAGGTCCTCGTGCAGCAGCGTGTGCCGCTGGATCTGGGTGGTGAACTTCTCAAGCTGATCCTTATCCGGCAGTTCGCCGTAGATCAGCAGATAGCTGACCTCGATGAAGTTCGACTTCTCGGCCAGCTGCTCAATCGGGTAGCCGCGATAGCGCAGGATGCCGGCGTCACCGTCGATGTAGGTGATGGCGCTCTTCGTGGAGGCGGTGTTGACGAAGCCTTCGTCGAAGGTGGTGTATCCGCTCTTGGACAACAGCGAGCCCAGCGCGATGCCGTCGGCTCCCTCGGTGGCGCCGACAATGTCCAAATCGAGTTCGCCACCTGGGTAGGAGAGGGTGGCGTGCTCTTCACCACTGGAGGGGTTATCGGCCACGGGAATCCCTTCGTCGCTGCCGTCAATGCGGAGGTCTGCCCTACAAAAGGTAGTCCCATTCCAGCAGTCGTGCCCGCGCGGGGGCAGGCAGTTAGCTAGACGGGGTGCCGAGCGTTCTCGATTTCACCCATGAACTCGGCGAACGTCGCTTCCAATCGCGTGATGATGTCGTCGATGCCGACTTGCGTCCAGTCCGTTCCTTCGCCAAGGTCACTCAGGGCGGTCATGATGATCGACGCCCAGACGGCGGCGACCAGCCGTAGCCGGCGGTCATAGAGTTCGACGCCCATTCGCTTGGCCAGCTCGATGGTGACCGGATGCGGGCGGAATTCGACGGCGGCCTGTCGTAATGCGGCCGAGGACAAGACGATCCGCACGGTGCACATCATCCGGTCGACCGACAGCCCCCCTGGCGGTGTGGTTTTCGTGCCGTTGTACATGGCGACATACGAGCGGCGCAGCGCTTCGAAGTGGCTGATGTCGTGGGGTTGACGAGCAAGTTCGGCCGCGGTCAACTCGAGTGCCTCATCGATCAATGCCAGCGCGATGGCGTCCTTGGTCGGGAAGTACCGGCTGAACGTGCGGGGCGAAACGTCTGCGATGGCGGCAATCTGGTCGACGGTCGTGCGCTCGAAACCCTGCCGCTCGCACAGCTCGACGGCGGCGTCGATCAGGGTGGCGCGGGTGCGCTGTTTCTTGCGTTCACGCAATCCGAGGGCCGGCTCCCCCCTTACTTCAGCCACGAAGGGGATGCTAACTCCGCACGCTATGAATTGGATTAGAAAGTGGCAAAGTCAGACACTTGGCGTCGCTCACACTTTGTCGCCTTCGGCCACCCGGTAGCGGATAAACGCAGGCACCGTCAGAGCGGCGATCACCACACCAACCACCACCAGCACACCACCACCCGCGGCGGCTACCGTCGTGCCCACCACTGCTGCGGCCGCGCCGTGCACCGCGTCCGCCAACCGGGGACCGCCGGCCACGACGACCGTGAACACTCCCTGCAGCCGGCCGCGCAAGTCATCGGATGCGGCCTGTTGCAGGATCGTCGACCGGAACGCGGCCGACACCATGTCTGCCGCACCGCCAATGGCCAAGAACGCCAATGCAATCCACAGCAACGCCCCGGTGTGGCCATGCGCAAGCCCGCCTGCCAGGCCGAAGCCGATCATGGCCCCGCCCCACACGACGATCGAAACGACCACCGCAAGCCCCTGACGCTGGATGCGGGGAAACCAGCCGGAGAACACTCCGCCTGCGACGGCGCCCGCCGACATCGCGGCGGCAAGCAGCGCCATCGTGGTGCCGCCCTCGACCGGGCCCCCGAAACTTTCGTGCGCCATTTGCGGGAACAAAGCTCGTGGCATGCCGAGGATCATCGCGATGAGGTCGACGACGAACGACATCAGCACCACCCGGTTGCCGGCCAGGTAGCGAAAGCCGTCGAGCACCGCGGTGAATCCGTAGCCCGATGGGCCGTTGCCGCCGTTGGTGGGTGGCATCGGCGCGAGCCGGAAGGTCGCCCAGATCGGCGCAATGCACGTGATCGCGTCGATCAGATACAGCGTGGACAGGTCCACCCAGTGCAGCATCACGCCGGCCAGCAGCGGTCCGACGATCGCGCCGAACTGGAAGACCGTGAAATTCAGTGAGTTGGCGGCGGCGAGTTGGTCGCCGGGGATCATGCGAGGGATCGCCGCCGACCGAGTCGGGCTGTTGATCGCATAGAACGCCTGCTGCACCGACAGCAGGCACAGCACCACCCAGACGTTGTTCAGGGCCAGCGCGGCCTGCAGCCACAGCATCACCGACGACACTGCGAGCCCGATCGACGCGATGATGAGCAGCGTTCGCCGGTCCATCGCGTCGGCCCACGCGCCGCCCAGCAGTCCGAACACGATCAGCGGAACCAGTGCGAATAACCCGGACAGCCCGACGTACGCGGAGTTCTGCGTGAGCGCGTACAGCTGGACCGGCACCGCGAAGATCGTCAGGTTGCCGCCGATGACCGTGACAATCCCGGTCAGCCACAACCGCCGGAAGTCCGGTGTGCGCAGCGGTGTGGTGTCGGCGAAGAACTTCCGCACTACGGCTGGAGCCGCTCGATGCGGCCCTCTGATAAGCGAATCCTGTTGTGTACCCGGTTTTCCCGGCCCTGCCAGAATTCGACGACCTCGGGCGCGATCAGATAGCCACCCCAGTTCGGCGGCACCGGCACCTCGTCGTGGTCGGCGAATCGTTCGGTCACGTCGGCCAACTGTTCCAGCAGCGCCGCGCGTGAGGCAATCGGTTTTGACTGGTGCGACGCCCATGCGCCGAGCTGCGAGCCGCGCGGCCGGTTGGCCCAGTAGGCGGCAGTTGCCTCGGCGGACACCTTGGTCACGGGGCCGCGCACGTGGACCTGACGGCCAAGCAGAAACCACGGGAACGTTGCCGACGCGTACGCGTTCGCGGCAAGCTGCTCGCCCTTGGCGGAGTCGTAGTTGGTGTAGAAGGAGATGCCGGTTTCGTCCACGCTCTTGCACAACACGGCACGAGTCACAGGCCTTCCCCGCTCGTCGACCGTCCCGACCACCATCGCGTTCGGCTCGGCAATGCCGGCGCCCTCGGCGTCGGCTAACCACTTGCGCAGCAGGGCGACCCAACCGTCGGCAAGCCAGTCCGCATCGAGATCCGGGCTGCCGTCCTTCTCGACGGATCCGTACTCGACACGCATTCTCACTAGGTGTTCGTCGTCACGGGTTGCCACGCGACAACGCTACGCTTCCGCTGTTCGCCGACTTGTTACCGACCGGTAGACAAGGCCGACTACCCGGGTGCAAGAATCGGCCCATGACTGCGGTACCGGAAGACTTCGTCGAGGGGCTCGAAGGCGTCGTGGCCTTCACCACCGAGATCGCCGAGCCCGACAAAGACGGGGGCGCGCTGCGGTACCGCGGCGTCGACATCGAAGATCTGGTCAACCAGCAGGTGACGTTCGGCGACGTGTGGGCGCTGCTGGTCGACGGCAAATTCGGCCACAGCCTGCCGCCCGCCGAACCGTTCCCGCTGCCCATCCACAGCGGCGACGTCCGCGTCGACGTGCAGGCCGGGCTGGCCATGCTGGCGCCCATCTGGGGCTACCCCCCGCTCCTCGACATCGAGGACGAGACCGCGCGCGAGCAGCTGGCCCGCGCGTCGGTGATGGCGCTGTCCTATGTCGCACAGTCCGCGCGCGGCATCTACCAGCCGGCCGTCCCGCAGCGGCGGATTGACGAATGCTCCACCGTCACAGAGCGGTTCATGACGCGCTGGCAAGGCGACCCCGACCCCAAGCATGTCGAGGCCATCGACGCCTACTGGGTGAGCGCGGCCGAGCACGGGATGAACGCCTCGACGTTCACCGCACGGGTGATCGCGTCGACGGGTGCGGATGTGGCTGCGGCGCTGTCGGGCGCGATCGGTGCGATGAGCGGCCCGCTGCACGGCGGCGCCCCGGCCAGAGTGATCCCGATGATCGAGGAGGCCGAGAAGACCGGCGACGCGCGTGCAGTGGTCGCGGGCATCCTGGACCGCCACGAAAAGCTGATGGGCTTCGGGCACCGCGTCTACCGCGCCGAAGATCCGCGGGCCCGGGTGCTGCGCGCCACCGCCAAGCGACTGGAGGCGCCGCGCTACGAGGTAGCGGCCGCGCTCGAGCAGGCCGCGCTCGCCGAATTGCGGGAGCGCCGGCCGGATCGCGCCATCGAGACCAACGTCGAGTTCTGGGCAGCGGTGATCCTGGACTTCGCGCAGGTGCCGACGAAGATGATGCCCGCGATGTTCACCTGTGGCCGCACCGCCGGCTGGTGCGCGCACATCCTGGAGCAGAAGCGACTCGGCAAGCTCGTCCGCCCGTCGGCGATCTACGTCGGCCCTGGTCCACGAAGCCCCGAAGCTGTCGAGGGGTGGGACCAAGTCAGCAAGTCGTGACTGACTCCGTCGCGACATTCGCTTCGGCGGCACGCAGTTTCGCCGCGCTGGTGCATGAGATCCCCGCCTCGGCATGGGACGGCCCAGGTCTTGGTGAATGGGATCTGCGCTCGCTGGTCGGACATGCGTCACGTTCGCTCATCACGGTCTCCACGTATCTGCAGCAGCCCGCAGACCGCGAGGACATCACTACGCCGCAGGAGTACTACGTGAGGGTGAACCCCGCGACGCTCGGTCTCGCGCCGGCCGGGGTCGTCGAGCGCGGCAGACAGGCGGGGCGAGATCTCGGAGACGATCCGGCCGCGAGGGTCGATGAGCTGCTGTCGCAAGTGCTCGGCGAGCTGTCAGGTGTCGATGACCCGTTGATCACCGTCATCGGCGGCGCGGGCATCCGGCTGCAGACGTATTTGCCGACGCGGGTGTTTGAGCTGGCGGTGCACGGGGTGGATATTGCTCGTGCCGTTGGCATTTCGTATGCGCTGCCGACCGACGTGCTCGAGGAGGCGACCGTGTTGGCTGCCCGCATCGCGGGCGCCGAAGGGCACGGTGAGGCGGTGCTGCTGGCGTTGACCGGCCGCGATGGCTTGCCGCCTTCGTTCTCGATTGTCTGAGTTCACCCACTTGTCGGTGGGGCGTGCTTGGGTGGACGGCATGGCAATCGAAGTACAACCCTCAGTTTCCCCGCACCTGACCGTTGGCGATGGCGCCGCTGCAATTGACTTCTATGTCAAGGCTTTTGGCGCTGTCGAGTTGGGCCGGGTGCCCGGTCCCGACGGCAAACTCATGCACGCCGCACTGCAGATCAACGGCTCTACGGTGCTGCTCAACGACGACTTCCCCGAGTACAACGACGGCAAGTCGTCGACGCCGACCGCGCTCGGCGGTACACCCGTGACCATCCACCTGACGGTCACCGATGTCGACTCGAAGTTCCAGCAGGCCGTCGATGCCGGCGCGACCGTCGTCAGTGCACTCGAGGACCAGTTCTGGGGCGACCGCTACGGCGTGTTGCGTGATCCCTTCGGTCATCACTGGTCACTGGGTCAGCCGGTGCGCGAGGTGAGCCCGGAGGAAATCGCAGAGGCGATGAAGCAGCACTAACTGCCCGGAGGACCACACCTTCTCGGGGCGTCATCAATTGTTGACGCTCCGAGAGGCGGGACCGGCCTACACAGTCAGGCCCGGGATGTACATCGCCAGCACGCTCAGCGGCAGGCTGTTGGTCTCCGCGATCCCGCTGATCGCGTCGATGCTGGCCTGCTTCGGCGTGCGCTCGAGTTCGGGCGTCGTCGGGTCGGACCCGTACAGCCCGAACTCGAGGTCGTAGCCCTCGACCCACTCGAGATTGTCCACGAACGACCAATAGGTGTAGCCGCGGATGTCCATGCCGTGGGTGACCAAGTCTTGGACCACCCCGATGTGGCTGACGATGTACGGCGGTCGCTTGGAGTCGCCCGCGTCGGCAATGCCATTCTCGGTGACCCACAACGGCTTTCCGTATGAGGCTGCAATCTCCAGGACCTCGCGGAAACCGCCGGGATCGGTGGGTTGGTTGAAGTCGCTGCACGTCGGCTCCGAGGCCGCGCATCGCAGCGGAAGGCCCTTTAGCCAGGGGAAACCGGGGATCGGCGCGAGGCCGAAGCCCTGCATCGGTTGTGACCCGTAGTACTGCACCCCGATGAAGTCGACCTTCTGCGCCATCTCGGGATGAAGCTCGTCAGGCGTTTGTATGCCATCCAGATTGGCGTCGACCCACCCATTTACGACAGCGTTCGGGAACCAGCGGTTGTAGAAGTTGTTCCACGCATCGGCCGCCTGTACATCGAGGGGATTCACCGGATTGGCCGGCCGGGCCGGGATCATGTTGTTGGCAAAGCCCACGAAAGCGGTGTCGTCCCAGGCATGTATCGCGTCGTACGCGGCGACGTAGCCCTTGGCCTCGTTGACGAGGAACGTCGAGGCGAGATCGGGCCGGATCAGGCCCGGCGGCCAGTTCGGAACCAGGCTCGGTATCGCCAGAAACTCGGTGAGTACCGGCGGCACGGGCTCGTTGAGCACCGTCCAGTTGTCGACCTGGTCCTTGTACTTCCACGCCACATACGCGGCGTACTTCTCGAATTCGACCGGCGTGTCCGGCGAAAGCCATCCGGCGTCAGGCGCGGGCAGCCCGAGCTGGGCCAGCGGCCGGGTGGTGATCGGGTCGTGTATCCAGGCGGGCAACGTGAAGTGGTTGACGGTGATCAACGGTTCGAGGTGGTGCGCGATCAAGGAATCGAACACGTCGCTGTAATGCTGGACCTCCGCCTGGTTGGCCAGCTCGTCCAGGGCCTCCAAATCGTCCTCGGTGATTACCCCGCCTTCATCCGAGATATCAACGGATGCCGTGGAATTCGGGAAAATACGGCTCCACTCGATACTCATCCGGAACGTGTTCATGCCGAGTTCAGTTTCCGCGAGCGCCGCATCACTGTCGTACTTGACGTAGGTGCCCGGCCCGTTCTCCGGCACTCCGTTGGAGATTCCCAACAGCTGGTTGATCGGGTCGTGCACCCACTTGTACCAATCGGAATTCGGATCCACGGGTGAACCGGGGCCACCCTCGGCCTGGAAGCCGGCATGTGCCACGCCCCAGTGGAAGGTCGGCGGGAATGACAGGTTGACGCCCGCAACCGGGTCGACGTTGACGGTGATCGTCTGCGCCACTGCGTCGCCGCCGCCGGGATTGATGAAGTTACCCAGAATCGGCACGAACTTGAGCAGTCCCAGCGGGCCGTGCACATGCAACCCGGCTGTCTCGTCGCTGACAACCACGGTGAATGAGTCGGTCCCCCCGACCGCAGCCATCGCATTCATGGGGCGGTAGATGAAGTTGCCGTCGTCGTCGATCTCCAGCGTTCCGCCGTTGTGTGGCCGGCCGATGACGGTGTACGTCAGCGGGTCGTCGTCCGGGTCGACCGCACCGAGGTTGCCGGTAATCAGCCCGTTCGTTTGCGGGTTGATCACCGGGTTGATGGTGGGCGATCCGTTGAACAACTCGCGGCGTACCCATGCCAGCAGCGTCCACAGCGATGGCGGATCGGCGGGCGGAGTCGGGGCGCCCGCCGCGAACGGGCTCAGGAACGCGCTGACGACGCTCGAGACCAAGCCGCCCACGTAGGTGACCAAGGTGCCCGGGTCGAAGGCCGTTGGCCAAGGCCTCAGGGACGGAACGGTCGGCGGCGTCAGTGCCGTCGTCACCGCAGCAGATTCTGTGTCCGCGGTCGACGACATCGTCTGTACCGCAAAGGAACTAACGGCGATCCGGGCCTCTGCCCCCGACTTGAGTTCCGGCTCCGGATCGGTGTCGACCTTCACTTCGACAGCCTCGACCTTGCTGTCGGGTGCAGACGTCTTGGTCGATTCCGCCGTCACGTCGGCTGCCTTGCCGGAGTCCGGCTTCTTCGTCGGCTCCGTTGTCTCCTCGTCGTCCTTGGACTTCGAAGCGCTCTGTGCGCCGCCGGTGCTGACTACGACACCGGGCGGGGCTTGGGTCGTCGTCGACCCTGTCGACGACGTTGGCTCCGTCGACGATGGCTGCGTCGGTTCCGTCGCCGTTGGCTTCTCGGCTGATTCTGCCGGGGCGGATGCTTCGGTGGATGTCGACGTATCGGTGGACGACGACTCCGTCGATGACGGCTCCGAGGACGGCGTATCCGCCCACGCCACCGGCAACCCGTACCCGGTGACCACCGCAACCCCGACCCCCAGGGCTACGGCTAACCCCCCTACCCGACCGACGTAGGCAGCAGCGCGCATGGACACTGCATACGCCCGTTGTCGCGGAGGTAGGGCGTATTTCGAGAAAGTGCGCCAATTAGCGAAGCAACCCGGCGAGCAGTCGCTGGTGTACTCGTGGCGTGGGCGCCGCCGCGGCGGCCGCCAGCATGTCGGCGAAAGTGGTGAACTTGTCGCGCGGCCGGTCCTCGCCGCCGCGGGCGATCTCCGCGGCATCGATGGCCTTCCAGCCCTCCGCGTCCACCACCGCGGGCTGGCGGGTGCGCGCCAGTTTGTCCAACGCTGCAGGCTTCCCGATGGGGTCGGCCAGCAGGCCGTGGTTGTAGTCGGCGACCAGGTTGTGCACGGTCTGCGCCGCACACGACTTGTTGGTTCCGATGAAACCGGTCGGGCCGCGTTTGATCCAGCCCGCGACATAGCTGCCCGGCGCTCCGATTACACGGCCGCCGTCGTTCGGCACTACCGCTGCGGACTCGTCGAACGGCAGCCCGCGAATCGGCTTGCCGCGGTAGCCAATTGAGGTCAACACCAGACCGGCCGACACCAGATGGACCTCGTCAGTGCCGGTCACGGTGAATTCCACACCGTCGGCACATCGGTCCCCCACCACACGTTTCGGCGTCAACTGGTACGCCAGCCGGATACGCGGCCGCGTCACCGGCGCCGACGCGTCACCGAGCTTGCTCAGGATCTCCAACTTGTTGCGGGTCAACGGATCTGACTCCTCGGCCAGATCACGCAACACCAGGTCGTGATCGGCGGCGTCCAGCACCACCTCGCACGTCGACGTCAGGCCGATCAGCTCCGGCAGCGTGAAAGCCGAATCGGCGGGACCGCGGCGGGCGGCTATCACGACCTCTTGGACTCGCGAGGTCCGTAGCGCCGCCAGCGCATGGTCGGAGATGTCGGTTCGGGCCAGCGCGTCCGGGTCGGTCGTCAGGATCCGCGCGACGTCCAACGCGACGTTGCCGTTGCCGATTATGACCACCCGTTCGTGGCTCAAATCGACTGGCAGATCGGTGAATTCGGGATGGCCGTTGATCCACGCCACCACTTCGGTCGCGGTGCCGGTGCCCGGCAGCCCGATGCCTTCGATGTCGAGTCGACGGTCGTTGGGCGCCCCCACCGCGTAGAGCACCGCGTGATGGTGCTCGAGCAGCTCGTGGTGAGTCAGGTCCGATCCGACCTCGACATTGAGGTAGAACCGAAACCCGCGCCGCCTGGCGATCCTGTCGAACAGCTTCGTCACCCGCTTGGTGCTCTGGTGGTCGGGGGCAACCCCGGCCCGCACCAACCCGTACGGCGTTGGCAGCCGTTCGAAGACATTGACCCGCACGCCCTGCTGGGTGAGCAGTTCGTCGGCGGCATACATCGCGGCAGGCCCGGAGCCGACGATGGCCACCGTCAGCGGGCCGCCCGCGCGTGCCTCGACGAACGGTGCCTCGATCACCGGCGCCAGCTTGGACGTGGGCGGCAGCTTCGATTCGCGCTTCGGATAGAACGCGGCGTTCAGCTCGATGAACGGCAGCTGCTTGGGCTTGAGCTTGGTGTCCGGTGCGATGGCCCCGACCGGGCACGCGCTGACGCACGCGCCGCAGTCCACACACGCCGCCGGATCGATGTAGAGCATCTCGGCGGTGGCGAAGCCCGGCTCGTCCGGTGACGGATGAATGCAGTTCACCGGGCAGGCGTAGACACAGGACCCGTCGCTACAGCACGACTGGGTGATTACGTGCGGCATATGACTCCTAGGCGGCGGCCACCACGTGCTGCCGCTGCGGCTCGCTGCGGTAGCGGCTGGGCCGGCCGTCGATCTTGCAGATCCGCCACACCAGTTTGGCGATCGGGTTGATCAGGCCGGTGTCCTTGCAGAGCATCCGGACGTCGCCGAACATGTCGCGCAGCATCTGCCGGGACTCCGGCGAGCGGAAGAACACTTCCTTGCGCACCGAGCGCGGAATGTCGAATTCCTTCCAGAACGCCCTCGGCGGAACGATGATCGCCGAGCACAGGATCCGCATCACCAGCGGCACGTAGATCGACAGCCAGAACCGCTTGCGCCGCGGCAGGTGCGGAATCCGCTTGCGCAGGTACTCATGCGCGAACGAGATGTGGCGAGCCTCCTCGGCCACGTGGATGGCCATCACCCGTTCCATGATCGGATGCAGCGACTTGCCTTCGCGCAGCACGTTTTTCTGCGTGTGGTCGATGGGCTCCTCGCCGGCGAGGATGCCGAACCAAAACGGGATCGGCAGCGGGCCGGCCACCAACGGGATCAACGGCTGGACCCACTTCAGCATCCGCGGCATGCCGGGCACGTCGGCGCCGATGCGATTGACCATCTCCTGAAACATCATGGTGTGGTTGCACTCTTCGACCGCCTCGTGCAGGCAGTACCGGTACTCCGGTGAGCCGTTCGGCGTCCAGAACGAGTAGTCCATCAGGCCACGGATCAGGATCGACTCGAAGTGCAGACCGACCTTGGCGACGTTGGCCTGGCGCCACATACCGATCTCG
>DASRJA010000694.1:0-3298 GCA_035649695.1 Mycobacterium sp.
CCAACGGCATCACACTGAAGGTGGTCGTGGAAGGCAGTGGCCCGTTACTGCTTCTGCTGCACGGCTTTCCGCAAAGCGGATACCTGTGGCGCCACCAGATCGACGAGTTGGTCGCCGCGGGCTATCAGGTTGCCGTGCCCGATCAACGCGGCTACGGCGGCAGCGACAAACCGGCCGAAGTTGAAGCCTACGATCTGCTGCAGCTGTCCGCTGATGCAGTCGGTATCGCCGATGCACTCGGACACGAGACGTTCACCTTGGTCACCCACGACTGGGGCGCGATCGTCGGCTGGCACGTCGCGTTGCTGTATCCGCAACGGGTCAATGCAGTGTTCGCGCTGAGCGTGCCACCGACTATTGGGACACCCGTCGGCGCCCTGACGCGCCAAGAGAATTTCGGCGACAACTTCGTCTACACCGTCTATTTCCAGCAGCCCGGTGTCGCGGAGGCTGAGCTGGACGCCGACGTGCGCAAGTCGATTCGCATGCTCTATTACTCGGTTAGCGGTGACGCGCCGGCGTTCGGGTTCATGCGTCCCAAACCGGCCAGCTCAAAGATGCTCGACGGCTTGGTCGACCCTGATCCGCTGCCGAGCTGGCTCACCGACGAGGACCTCGACCAGTATTGCGAGGATTACCGCGACGGGTTCCGCGGGCCGATCAACTGGTATCGCAGCATCGACCGCGGCATCGAGCTCACCCGTCACCTCGCGGGCACCAAGATCACGCAGCCGTCACACTTCATGATCGGCAGCCGGGACCCGATGAACCTGCTACTCGCGGATCCGCTTGCCAACTTGGAACACAACGCACCAAACCTGCGAGGCAACGTCGTCCTCGAAGGTGCCGGACACTGGCTTCCCATCGAGCGACCAAAGGAAGTCAACACGGCGTTGCTCGACTTCCTCGCCGGGCTCGCCAGCGATCCGCCGTCCCTCTCCATCACAAAGGAATGAGACCGAGATGGCCTCAAGGACCGGCGGCTTCGCGCCGCCGCTGAACCAGATTGCCTTTTCAGTGGTCGATTTGCGACTCACCGAACGTTGGTTCCGCGAAGGCTTCGGCCTGCTACCGGCCGGCGGCAGCCGCGCGTTGATGCGCGGCCCGGTGGCGGCTAACGTGCAGGGCCTACCCCGGGCGGCCTCGACGTGCTGGTGGTTACTGGGCCGAAATTCCTGGTTTCAGCTCGAGCTGTTCCAATTCGAACGCCCGATCGCCAACCTGAAGCCGGCGGATTTCCGGCCCTGCGACATCGGCTACACCCGCATCGGTATCTGGGTCGACGATTTCGACGCGACCTTGAAAAGGCTTGCCGGACTTGGCAGTCAGCCGCTGACTGAGCCGTCGGGCGAGCGGGGCGAGCGGCGCGCCTGCGTTCGCAATCCCGACGGCGTCTACGTCGAAATCATGGAAGACGACCCCCTGCCGCACGTCAACCAACGCGGGCGCGCCGATTGCCCGTCAGCAATCCGGTCGGTGACAGTGTCGGTTCACCAGTTATCCGATGCTGCAGCGTTTTTCGAGACAGGCGTCGGCCTCAAGCCCAGCACCGTGGCCCTTCACACGCCCGAACACGAGGCGCTGTGGGGGCTCGCGGGCGCCACGGCGGACAGCAGGCTGTTCGATGGCGGCGAGGTGCTGATCGAGGTGGTGCAGTACCTCGATCCCGCTGGAAAGCCGCGACCCAGTGACTACCACCTGTCAGACCAGGGCATCCTCAACATCGCGTTCGGGGCGCGCCGCAAGGCGGACTTCAATGCCGTCTATCGACGGGCCGAAGCATTCGGGGCCAAGCCCAATTGCCGACCCGTTCACCTACCCGGGGCAGGCTCTGTGGTCTACGTCAACGATCCGCATGGCCTCTCGGTCGAGATCCTGCGAACCAAGTCAGGACTGGCCGACCGGATCTTCGGATTCGAGCCTCGACCCATGCACAAGCGACCCGCCCCGGATACCCGCAGAATCGAACACCGTGTCAACATAAACGCGCCGGTCGACGTCGTGTGGGAGGCAATCACCGATCAGGACAGCATGGCCGAATGGATCGGTTTCGACCCGGTCACGGTGCGCAAGGAAGGCTGGACGCAACGGCACGGCGCCGGGTCCGAACGCCTGATGCAAGGCCCGCGCGGAGTCGGCCGGATCGTTGAGCAAGTGATTGCCACGAGCTCACAGCAAAGCCTGCGCTACCGAGTCATTGAAAGTTCACCGCTGACATGTCACCAAGGCGAGATCACGCTGAAGCAATCCGACGGTCACACCGAATTGCATTGGGTCATCCGATTTCGGCCCAAGCTCGCCGGTACCGGCGCGCTTCTGCAGAAGGTATTACAAGCCAAGTTGCTAAGCATGCTCGACGGACGGCTCAGGCCGTACATCGAAACATCCACGGCTGCTGGTGTTTTCACGACAGGAGGTTCGGAGAACGCAGAAACGGGTGTTAGATGAGCGCGAATCCACCCGGCCCCCGCAATGTGGGCATATTGATCATCGGGGCCGGCTTCTCCGGGCTTGGCGCCGCCATCACCCTCCAAAAGGACGGCTACACCGACTTTCTGGTGCTCGAGCGGGGAGACGACGTCGGCGGGACCTGGCGGGTGAACACCTACCCTGGCGCGGCCTGTGATGTGCCGTCCCACCTGTACTCCTACTCGTTCGCGCCGAACCGTACGTGGACCCGTTCGTACTCCAAACAGCCCGAAATCGAGGCATACATCCAGCAGGTGGCTCGACGGCATCGGGTGCTGGACAGACACCGGTTCGGCTGCGAGGTTGACGAGGTGCGCTGGAATGCCCAGGAGGCGCGGTGGCACGTGAGCACGTCGGCGGGGGTCTTCACGGCGAATTTCGTGGTCTCGGCAGTGGGTCCGCTGACCGAGCCGGCACTGCCGGACATCGACGGTCTCGACGAGTTCGAGGGCGAGATCTTCCACACCGCGCGGTGGAACCACGACTTCGACCTGACCGGCAAGCGCGTCGCCGTCATCGGCACGGGAGCATCGGCCATCCAGGTCGTCCCCGAACTGGCCAAAACTGTGCGGCAGCTGGACGTGTACCAGCGCACCGCCCCATGGGTCCTTCCCCGTTTGGACCGGGATTACACGGCCGCGGACCGCCTAGCCTTCGCGCACGTTCCCGGCTATCAGCGCTTAGTACGATGCGCGATGTACTTGAGCAAGGAGCTCATCGGTTTCGCCTTGACCTATGCACCCAAAATGCTTGTGCCGGTACAGAAACTAGCCAAGCCACATCGAGCGCGCGATTGCCGATCCCCAGCTGCGCGCCAAAGTCACCCCGC
>DASRJA010000695.1:0-2158 GCA_035649695.1 Mycobacterium sp.
CGATTTGGAGCTCAATCTGAAGCTTGCCCATGGCAATGTCAAGATCACGAAGATCGTGGTACTGTCCACGCAGCAAGGGTTGGAGTGTGCTTGAGATCCAACGCCCTGCATGTGCTTTTGTATAAGCGTTGCCATTTTGGACTCTGTCGACGTAGTTCTCAAGGAAATCCACAATGCGATATCCGGTGGCAACGATCTCGTTGCCCTTAACGTAGAGAAGAAACAATGCGGCCCCCACTTGTGCGAGCCGCTTTTCTTTGCGGGCTTTGGTTAAGGCGGGTAAGGCGCCGCGAATCGCATCAACGATTAGCTTCAGTGTCTCAAACATAGAGACTCCTCGATGAGGAGCGTGTCCCGATCTTCGTAGAAGTTGAGTGGCGGTCCCCCACCTGAGGCCTTCCGAGTGGTAGGTCTCCGGTGAACCCGCCAAGGATCACGCGAAGGAAGGGGACCGCTGTGAAGACCGTACCGACTCTGCGCGTGGTGTCGACGACCGACACCGTCGAACAGGCCCGGCAGATGGGTGTGGAACTGCCGACCGAGATGCAGGTGACGCTGGCCAACATCGGCGTGGTGGCTCGGGAAGGGCTGCTGGCTATGAGTGTGGCCGCCGGGATGGCGGTGATGCAGACGTTGTTTGACGCCGAGATCGCCGCGGTGTGCGGGCCGAAGAGCCGCCACGACGCCGAGCGGACCGCGTCGCGGCACGGCCGGGAGAACGGGTCGGTGGTGCTGGGCGGCCGGCGGGTTCCGGTGACCCGGCCCCGGGCCCGCACCGTGGGCGGCCACGAGGTGCCGCTGACGACATACGCCCTGTTCGCCGGTGAGGACCAGCTGTCGAAGGTGGTGCTGGAGCGGATGCTGGCCGGCCTGGCCACCCGCCGCCACCCGGCGGCGGCCGAGCCGGTCGGCGAAGCCGTTGAGGGCACGGCGACCGCGACGAGCCGGTCGGCGATCTCGCGCCGGTTCGTCGTGGCCACCAAGACCGCCCTGGCCGAGCTGCTGGCCCGCGACCTGGGCCCGCTGGACATCAAGGTGTTGATGGTCGACGGGGAGCACATCGCCGACCACTGCTGTGTGGTCGCGTTGGCCATCACCGCCGACGGCACGAAGGTGCCAGTCGGTCTGTGGGAAGGCTCGACGGAGAACAAGACCGTGGCCAAGCACCTGCTGGCCGACCTGGTGTCCCGCGGCCTGAACACCGACGACGGGCTGCTGGTGGTCATCGACGGCGCCAAGGCGCTGTCGGCGGCGGTCACCGAGGTGTTCGGCGCCAAGGCCGCCATCCAACGCTGTACTGTCCACAAGAGACGGAATGTAGGCCAGCATCTGCCCGAGTCCGAGCGCAACTGGGTCGACGTCAAGCTCGTCCGCGCACTGAACAACCCCGACGCAGCGGCCGGGCTGCGCGACGCCAAGGCCCTGGCCACCGCGTTGGAGCGGAAGCACCCCGGTGCCGCCGCCTCGCTGCGCGAAGGGCTGCCCGAGCTGTTCACCGTGGCCCGGCTCGGTATCACCGGCACGCTCGCGACGACGTTGACCAGCACCAACCCCATCGAGTCGATGATCTCCATCGCCCGCACCACCAACCGCAACGTCACTCGTTGGCGCGACGGCCAGATGGTGCTGCGCTGGACCGCCGCCGGCATGATCAACGCGCAACGCTCGTTCCGCCGCGTCAAGGGCTACAAGCAGATGCCGCAACTCGTCGCGGCGCTGCGCCGACACGCCCACCCCGCCACCCCACGAACCACCGGAACCGTCGGCACTGCCGCATAAGATCAGAACGGGCCGTCATTCAAATTCCACGATCCCCGTGACATCCTCGCGTCCTTCGCGCCGGCGATCATCTGGCTGGCGGCCCAGCCGACGAGGCCGACCGTTCCCGACGCCGCCCATCAGCCGGACACAAAACCTAGAACCCACGTGACGCCCTGGCAAGACTACGCATCGGGCGCCTAAGGACAGGCCCCCGTTTACCCCCCGAAAACCCCTGCGTACGGCTGACAATCGGTGACAAGTAGCGATCATCGGCTTGACGCGTTTACACAGGTCAATGCACGCCTTCGACAGCCAATGACATGCCTGGGATGGTCACGGTTGGTAGGAAGAGGTCGTCGGTTCAAATCCGGCCACCCCGACCAGGCAAACCAGCACG
>DASRJA010000696.1:0-18508 GCA_035649695.1 Mycobacterium sp.
CTCATCAGCCGCGCCTGGAGACCCACGTGGCTGTCGCCCATCTCGCCCTCGATCTCGGCGCGGGGCACCAGCGCGGCCACCGAGTCGATCACGATGACGTCGAGCGCGCCCGACCGGATGAGCATGTCGGCGATCTCCAACGCCTGCTCGCCGGTGTCGGGCTGGGAGACCAGCAACGCGTCGGTGTCGACGCCGAGCGCCTTGGCGTAGTCGGGGTCGAGCGCGTGCTCGGCGTCGATGAACGCGGCGATGCCGCCGGCGGCCTGTGCGTTGGCCACCGCATGCAGCGCGACGGTGGTCTTACCCGAGGATTCCAGGCCATAGATCTCGACCACGCGGCCGCGCGGCAGCCCGCCGATGCCGAGCGCCACGTCCAGGGCGATCGATCCGGTGGGGATGACCGAGATCGGCTGGCGCACCTCTTCGCCGAGCCGCATCACCGAGCCTTTGCCGAAGTTCTTGTCGATCTGCGCGAGGGCCAGCTCGAGGGCTTTCTCGCGGTCAGGTGCCTGCGTCATGGGGGTGGGTCTCCGTCCTCGTCAGGTGTTCGGTGATCGCTTTCGATCAGTTGGCCGTGACGCTAGAGGCCGCCACCGACAAGTCGGCCTGACCAGCATCTAGCCGTCGAACACTGCCCACAGTAGACGAACACGTGTTCGACTCAAGGAGACACGCCGTACGAATGCAAGCCGACCGGAAATGATCGCGCGATCCCCACAAACCAGCAGGTCACCGGCGTACCTTCGGCCATATGACCGCGCCAGAAGACATCCGCATTCCGTCCCATGGCGAACAGCTCGCCGCCTACCTCTACCGCCCCGAGTCGACCCAAGGCGACGTGCCCTGCGTCGTCATGGCCCACGGTTTCTCCGCCACCCGCGACGACGGGCTGCCCGGCTACGCCGAGGCCTTCCGCGACGCCGGACTTGCCGTCGTCGTATTTGACTACCGGCATTTCGGGGCGTCAACCGGCGAGCCACGCCAGCTGCTCGACATCGGCCGTCAGCACGAGGACTACCGCGCGGTCATCACGTGGGCTCGCGAGCTCGACGGAATCGACCCGGATCGAATCGTCTTGTGGGGCTCATCGTTCAGCGGCGGCCACGTCCTGGCCGTTGCGGCGGCCGATCCTCGCATCGCAGCGGTGATCTCCCAGGCACCCTTCACCGACGCGATTCCCACGCTCATGCATGTGCCACTGAAGAATGCCGTCCGTCTCACGGTTGCGGGGATACGGGATCAGTTGGGCGGCTGGCGCGGCCGTGCCCTGCGTCTCGCGCCTGCCGTGGGTGAGCCAGGTACGTTGGCGGCGATGACGGAACCCGACGCCAAGCCTGGATTCGACGCAATTGTTCCGCCGGAGTCATTGTGGCGGAATGAATTCGCCGCGCGACTCATGTTGCGGTTCCCGTTCTACCGGCCTGGCCTCAAGTCTCAGCAGCTGACGATGCCGCTACTGGTCTGCATATGTGAGAACGACACCACGACACCGCCCGCATCGACGATCAAGGCGGCCGAACGGGCGCCACGCGGTGAACTCCGCCGCTATCCCTACGGTCATTTCGACATCTACAACGACCCGAAGGTCAAGGCCGATCAGATCGACTTCCTTCGGCGGGTGGTCGCCGGAGTGACCGCGTAACAACGCTGGACCGTTCGGCGCCGACCGTCCTATCGTGGGGTTGAGCCGGCCCGAAACGGGGCACCATGCACGAAATGGCGATAACGCAAAGTGTTGTCGACGCGGTGTGTGAGCACGCCGCAGGTCGCCGAGTGCACAGCGTCAAGTTGGAGATCGGCGCGCTGTGCGCCGTCGTGCCCGACTCGATGCAGTTCTGCTTCGAGCTCGCTACCGAGGGCACCGTGGCCGACGGAGCGCGTCTCGACCTCGACATGCAGCCAGGTGCCGCCCGCTGTCGCACATGTGCCAAAGAATTCGAGCTGCACGACTTGATCTTGTTGTGCCCCTGCGGCAGTGCCGATGTCGAGGTGCTCGCCGGGCGAGATCTCAAGATTCTCTCGATGGAAGTGAGCTGACCATGTGTGCAACGTGCGGCTGCGGCGACGATTCAGCGGTGATCACCCTCGCCGGCGAGCGTCATCACGACCATCCGCACGATCACTCGCACGAGCACACCCACGTCCATACCGAAACGATCTCCCTGGAGCAGAAGGTTCTGGCGAAGAACGACCTCATCGCCGAGCAGAATCGCGCATGGCTGGCGGAGCGCGACATCCTTGCGTTGAACATCACCAGCTCGCCCGGCGCCGGCAAGACGACCCTGCTCGAGCGAACGATCGGAGAGCTGGCAAGCCACCGGCCCGTCAGCGTGATCGAAGGCGATCAAGAAACCCTGCTCGACGCCGAACGCATCCGGGCCGCCGGTGCCCGCGCGGTACAGGTCAACACAGGCGCGGGTTGCCACCTCGACGCCGAGATGGTCCGGCGTGCGCTCGAGACCCTTGATCCGAAGCCGCAGTCGTTGCTGTTCATCGAAAATGTCGGGAATCTGGTGTGCCCGGCGCTGTTCGATCTCGGCGAGCACAGCAAACTCGTGGTCACCTCCGTCACCGAGGGCGCCGACAAGCCGCTGAAGTATCCCCATATGTTTGCTGCGGCCGGATTGGTCGTGCTGAACAAGATCGATTTAATGCCTTACGTAGACTTTGATCTTGAAACTTTCGAGAAGCTTGCTCGATCAATCAATCCGGCCGCGGCGATTTTGCCGCTGTCCGCTACGACCGGTGAGGGTACAGCGGCCTGGCATGACTGGATCGAACTTCAGGCAAACAGCCGTATGTCACAACGATCCGTTGACAAGACATAGTCCCGGGAGTAAACCGAGAAATTAGCGCTGGAGAAGCGGGCGCTACGTCCGAGTTGCGACGTAGGGAGCCCCAGCCCGGCTCCCGGAAAGCTGTGACAGATGCCAACAGAGGCAGCAGTCAAAGCAGAAGAGGCATTGATCCACGTTCTCTGGATCAATGCCGGTTTGAGTTGTGACGGCGATTCCGTGGCGCTGACTGCCGCCACACAACCCAGCATCGAGGAGATCGCGCTCGGCGCGCTTCCCGGTCTGCCCAAAATCGCCGTGCATTGGCCCCTCATCGACTTCGAGTGCGGGCCGAACGGGGGCGCCGACGATTTCCTGGCCTGGTTCTTCAAGGCCGAGCGCGGTGAACTCGAGCCGTTTGTGTTGGTCGTCGAAGGGTCTATCCCCAACGAGCAGATCAAGGAAGAAGGGTATTGGTGCGGGTTCGGCAACAACCCGGCCACCGGACAGCCGATGACGACCAGCGAATGGTTGGACCGGCTGGCGCCCAAGGCCACAGCGGTCGTCGCGGTCGGCACCTGCGCCACCTACGGCGGAATCCACGCGATGGCAGGTAATCCGACCGGGGCCATGGGTGTGCCCGACTATCTGGGGTGGGACTGGAAGAGCAAGGCCGGTATCCCGATCGTGTGCGTTCCCGGTTGCCCGGCCCATCCGGACAACATGGCCGAGACGCTCACCTACCTGCTGTACATGGCGACCGAGCAGGCACCGATGATTCCGCTGGATGAGGCGCTGCGGCCGCAATGGTTGTTCGGTCAAACCGTACACGAGGGGTGTGACCGAGCCGGCTACTACGAGCAAGGCGATTTCGCGGACGAATACGGCTCGCCCAAATGCATTGTGAAACTTGGCTGTTGGGGCCCCGTCGTAAAGTGCAATGTGCCGAAGCGCGGGTGGATCAACGGGATCGGCGGCTGCCCGAATGTCGGCGGAATCTGCATCGGCTGCACTATGCCCGGCTTCCCAGACAAGTTCATGCCGTTCATGGATGAACCACCCGGCGCCCACGTCTCCTCGACGATGTCGGGACTGTACGGATCGGTGATCCGTAGCCTGCGGCATGTCACCGGACGGACCGTCGACAAGGAGCCGCGCTGGCGGCATCCGGGCACGAAACTCGAAACCGGAGCGACTCGCACCTGGTAGGTGCGGATACTCCGGCGCGCACGGCGGTCCACGTCTCAGACGTCCAATCACGCTGTGGTGCAGCTGATCAACAGAGAGAAGAAGTTCGATGACAACGACCATTCCCGAGCCGTCACACGTGAAGCGCGATCCCGGGCAACTCGTGGAGATGGCGTGGGATCCGATCACCCGCATCGTCGGCAGCCTCGGCATCTACACCAAGATCGACTTCGACAACCGCGAGGTGGTCGAATGCCACAGCACCTCGTCGATCTTCCGCGGCTACTCGCTGTTCATGAAGGGCAAGGATCCACGCGACGCACACTTCATCACCAGCCGGATCTGCGGCATCTGCGGTGACAATCACTGCACGTGCTCGGTCTACGCACAGAACATGGCATACGGTGTGCGGCCACCACACCTCGGTGAGTGGCTGATCAATCTCGGCGAAGCCGCGGAATACATGTTCGACCACAACATCTTCCAGGAGAACCTGGTCGGGGTGGACTACTGCGAAAAGATGGTCTCCGAGACCAACCCGAGTGTCCTCGCCAAGGCGGAGAACACCCAGGCACCGCAAGCGGACGCGCACGGCTACCGGACCATCGCCGACATCATGCGGGCACTCAACCCGTTTACCGGCGACTTCTATCGGGAGGCTCTGCAGGTCAGCCGATGGACACGAGAGATGTTCTGCCTCATGGAGGGCAGGCACGTACATCCCTCGACGCTTTATCCCGGCGGAATCGGCACCACCGCAACGGTTCAGCTGATGACCGACTACATGACCCGGCTGATGCGCTACGTCGAGTTCATGAAGAAGGTCGTGCCGATGCACGACGACCTCTTCGACTTCTTCTACGAGGCGCTGCCCGGTTATGACCAAGTGGGTCTGCGACGCACGCTGCTGGGCTGCTGGGGCTCGTTCCAGGATCCCGAGCACTGCAACTTCGCCTACAAGGACATGGAGAACTGGGGCCGCAAGATGTTCGTCACGCCGGGCGTCGTCGTCGACGGCAAGCTCGTCACGACGTCGCTGCTGGACATCAACCTGGGCCTCCGAATCCTTTTGGGCAGCTCGTATTACGACGACTGGTCCGATCAGGAGATGTTCGTCAAGACCGACCCGCTGGGCAATCCGGTTGATCGGCGCCACCCGTGGAACCAGCACACCAACCCCCACCCGCAGAAACGGGACATGGAGGACAAGTACAGCTGGGTGATGTCACCGCGGTGGTTCGACGGCAAGGATCACCTGGCACTGGACACCGGCGGTGGCCCGCTGGCGCGGCTGTGGGCAACGGCGCTGGCCAACCTCGTCGACATCGGCTACGTGAAGTCCACGGGTCACAGCGTGCAGATCAACTTCCCGAAGACCGCCCTCAAGGGGCCGGTTTCGCTCGAGTGGAAGATCCCGCAGTACGGCAGCAACACGATCGAGCGCAACCGCGCCCGAACGTATTTCCAGGCCTATGCCGCAGCCTGCGCGCTGCATTTCGCGGAGAAAGCGCTGATCGAAATCCGTGCCGGCCGAACCAAGACGTGGGAGAAGTTCGAGGTGCCCGACGAGGGCATCGGCTGCGGATTCACAGAAGCGGTGCGCGGGGTGCTGAGCCACCACATGGTGATCCGCGACGGCAAGATCGCGAACTACCACCCCTATCCCCCAACGCCGTGGAACGCCAGCCCGCGCGACAGCTACGGCACACCGGGGCCATACGAGGACGCGGTCCAGGGCCAACCGATCTTCGAGGAGAACGACAGGGAGCACTTCAAGGGCATCGACATCATGCGCACGGTACGCAGTTTCGACCCGTGCCTGCCGTGCGGTGTGCACATGTATCTGGGCAAGGGGAAGACCCTGGACCTGCTCCACTCCCCCACCCAATCCGCGACCGGGGATTAGCGGATGGCCCATCGCCCGGACGAAACCCAGGATGACGCGCAGTGGCGCTCGGCGGGCGATCGGATACAGACATTGCTCGACGCCAGCGCCGCTGGTGGAGCAGCCGCGCACGAACGTGCCGAGCAGCTTGTCCGTGAGGTAACCGACCTCTACGGCGCAGGCCTCGAGCGAATGATGCAGATCGCCGTCGCCGCCAATCCCGAACTCGCAGAGGCGTTTACCGGTGACGACCTGGTGGCCAGCCTGCTGCTCGTGCACGGGCTGCACCCGCACACCGTGGAACGGCGCATCGCCGACGCACTCGACAGCGTGCGGCCGTACCTGGGATCACACGGCGGCGATGTCCACTTGCTCGAGGTCGATGGCGATGTCGTGCGGCTGCGGTTCTCGGGCAGTTGCAAGAGCTGCCCGTCGTCCGCGGTGACGCTGGAACTGGCGGTCGAGGATGCGGTGCGCGCCGCCGCGCCTGAGATCTTCTCGATCGAAGTGGTTGCCGCGGAAAAGGACCCGAGCTCCGGGATGATTCCGGCAGAGTCACTGCTGACCCGGTTGCGCAGCAACGGGCATCGGTCGACAGCGTGGCAACCGGCCCCGGAGCTCGGCCAGCTCGCCCCAGGAGAAGTCGGCGGCTTCCGCGTATCGGGAACGGTCGTGCTGGCGTGCCGGGTCGGTGAGAACGTCTTCGCCTACCAGGACCGGTGCGCCAACTGCACGGAATCCTTGGCCGGGGCCCAACTCGATGGTGCGGTGTTGCGGTGTCCACGGTGCGGCACCGGCTTCGACGCGGTGCACGCCGGCGCGAGCGTCGATGGCACAGTCCATTTGGACCCCATACCGCTGTTGGTGCGCGACGGTGTGCTGTCGATGGCGGTCGCTGAAACGGTTGCGCCATGACCGGCAGCGCATACGACGTACTGGCTCGCATCCGCGCAAACCGGCAAGCACCCGAGCCCGAGGAGCGGTGCGAGATGTGTTCGGAGCCCATCGCCGACGAGCACCAGCACGTGGTGAATGTCGAAGGCAGACAGCTGATGTGCGTGTGCCGCGGCTGCTACCTGTTGTTCACCGACACTCATGCCCAGTTGCGGTACCGTGCAGTGCCCGATCGCTACCTTGCCTTTCCGGACTTCGCGCTGGACCGCCGCAGGTGGGAGGCGCTGCAGATCCCGGTGGGGTTGGCGTTCTTCTTCCGCAACTCGGCACTCGGCCGCATGGTGGCGTTCTATCCCGGGCCGGCCGGTGCAACGGAGTCCGAACTCGACATGGAGGCCTGGAACGACATCCGCGCCGCCGACCCTCGGCTGGACACGTTGGCCGACGACACCGAGGCGCTGCTGGTCCGGGTGCCTGACGACGACACCGAGTCGCCGGATTGCCACCTGCTGCCGATCGACGCCTGCTACGAATTCGTCGGGCGGTTGCGGATGTTGTGGCGCGGCTTCGACGGCGGCGGGGACGTGCGCGCCTACATGGACGACTTCTTCAGCGCTGTCGGCGATCGCAGCAAGGTGGTCGTCCGATGACCGAGGTGACATTCGCAGTCCTCGACGTGGCGCCCGAACCCTACGCGGTCACCCCGATACTCATGGCCCGGGTGGGCGTTGCCGCCGTCGGGGACGAGCCGATACACGCGATCGCGTTGCGTTGTCAGGTTCGCATCGACCCGCTGCGTCGCGGGTATTCCGACGCCGAAGCCGACGGAATGATCGATCTGTTCGGACCGCGTGAACGCTGGGGCTCCACCCAGCACACGTTCTTGTGGCAGCACGCGACCGCCATGGTGCCCGGCTTCAGCGGGGCCACCCAGATCAACCTCCCGCTCGAATGCACCTACGACTTCGAGGTGGCCTCGGCCAAGTACCTGCACGCCCTGCGCGACGGAATGGTTCCGCTGCAGTTCCTCTTCAGCGGAACGATTTTCGTGCAGGGCCCGCGCGGATTCTCGGTCCAGCAGGTGCCGTGGGACCGGGAGGACCGCTACGACATGCCGGTGTCGGCATGGCGCGATTTGATTCAGCAGCACTACCCCAACGCCGGATGGATACGGCTTCATCGTGACACCATCGATGCGCTGGCGGCCTACCGTTCGCGGGGGGCCCTGTTGTCGTTCGACGATGCGATCACCTCGCTGCTCCCGGCGACCACGACCGGAGACGTCCGATGACCGCGAATTGGGACGGGGCCCGCGCCGTCGCCGACGCTGTGCTGTACGAGGGCTACCTTCTGTACCCCTATCGGGCTAACTCGCGAAAGAACCAGTCCCGCTGGCAGTTCGGGGTACTCGGGCCGCGCGGAGCCGAGGCCGCCGGGATTGGTGAGAACGACAGCCTTTCGGCGCAGCTGCTTGTGCAGCCCGACGGCGCCGCGTCGGTGTCGGGCGTTGTGCGTTTCCTGCAGTTGCAGCATCGCCACGCGGAACGCGCCCTCGATGACGGCCGATTCGAGCCGGTCGACGAACTGGTCGCGGGTGCGCGTTCGTGGCTGAGTTGGGACGAGGCCGTGGCACGGGAAGTCCCATTCGGGCCGTCCGATCTCACCAAACTCCCGCAGCAGTACGCAATTCCGATCGCCGTCGGTGGCGGCAGCGATGTCGAGATCGTCGATGGCGGTAGACTGGTTCGCACCCGGCGCACGATTCACGCCGAGCTCACCATCGTCGCCGAACATGTCGGGGGGCTTGTTCGCCTCACCCTCTCGATACGCAACAGCGCTGCGCCCGCGGCGGACAAGGACGACGCGATCGCCCTGTCGTTGATCGGCACACACCTGGTTGCCGAGGTCACCGACGGGGAATTCGTGTCACTGCTCGAACCCCCCGCGTCGGCCGCCGCCGCGGTAGCCAACTGCCATCACCACCGGTGCTTCCCTGTGCTCGCCGGTCCGCCAGGCGAACACGATCTGATGCTGGTGTCGCCGATCATCCTCTACGACCATCCCGAGATCGCCGAACAAAGCGAAGGCGCGCTGTACGACTCGACGGAGATCGACGAGATCCTCACCCTGCGGGTCATGACGATGACCGACGAAGAAAAAGCTCAGGCTCGGGCCACCGATCCGCGCGCCGCAGAGATCATCGACCGGTGCGACTCGATGTCGCCGGAGGCGATGCTGAATCTGCACGGGGTGCTGCGCAACCCGCACGCGGAGACCGACGGCCCCGGATTGATACCTGAAATCCCCGAGGGCGTCCAGTGGTGGGATCCCTTGGCCGACACCGCGGTCCGCCCCGAGATCGACGCTGTGCTGGTCAACGGCGTCCGGGTGACGCGGGGTAGCCGTGTGCGGTTACGGCCGTCACGGCGGGCCGACGCCCAGGATCTGTTCTTCGCGGACAGGATCGCAAGGGTCACTTCCGTACACGAGGACGTGGACGGCGACCAGCATGTCGGCGTCGTACTGGAGGACGACCCCGCCGCCGACCTGCACGACTGGTACGGCCGCTATCTGTACTTCGCACCGGACGAAGTGGAACCACTCAATGAAAGGAGTGCGTCATGGAAGTAGTGGGTTGGGTCGCCGTTGGCATCGCCGCGGTTGTGGTGATCGCCGGAGGTTACCTCGGACTCCGTTCCATACCGGATGCCCGCCGGTACATGAAGATTCGCCGCATGTAGCCAAGGTAGGTACAAACCACGCCCGACATTCTGGTAGCCGGCATCGGCAACATCTTCCTCGGTGACGACGGGTTCGGCCCCGAGGTGATGCGCCACGTCCCGTCGCGCCCCGCCGACCCGCGAGTCCGGCTGATGGACTACGGAATCCGAGGCATGCACCTGGCCTACGACCTGCTCGACGGCTGCCGCGCGCTGGTACTCGTCGACGCCCTGCCGAGCCGGGGAGCACCGGGCACCGTCCACGTATTAGAAGCGGACCACGAAACGCTGTCGTCCGCAATTGGACTCGATGCTCACGCGATGGATCCCGCCGCAGTGTTTGCAAGCCTGCGCGCCCTGGGCAGCACCCCGCCATACACCGTCGTCATCGGCTGCGAGGTCGATAGCGTCGAAGAGAGAATCGGGCTGTCCGACGCCGCCGCCGCCGCCATCCCCGACGCGGTGCGCGCCATCGAAAATGTAGTGGCGCAACTACTCACCACCGAGCGCGTGGGCTGAACCATGTGTTTGGGCATCCCAGGGCAGGTGGTGAGAATGCTGGAGGGCTATGGCGGCCAGCTCGCCCTCATTGACGTCGCCGGCGAGCACCGCAAGGTCAACGTCGGCATGCTGCCCGAAGAGACGTTCGCACCCGGCGACTGGGTGATCATCCACATGGGTTTCGTCGTCGAAAAGACCGACAAGGCCGGAGCCGACGCCGCAATGGCCGGCCTCGAACTCATGGGCCGCGGCGGGGATGAGGCCTCGCCATGACCCGGTGCCGCCTTGAGGCTCGCGTGGCCGGCGTCGTTCAGGGCGTCGGCTTCCGGCCCTTCGTCTACACCACGGCGGTGACCCTGGGGTTGGCCGGATCCGTGCGCAACGACACGTCGGGTGCGGTCATCGAGGTCGAGGGTGACGACCGCGACATCGGCGACTTCCTGACCCGGCTCGCAGACCGACCGCCACCCCTGGCTGTCATCGAATCCATTGAAACGCGGTATATCCCGGTTACCGGCGGTACCGAATTCACCATCTCGGATTCCTCACGATCCGACGGCGCCCGCACACTGGCCTCCCCCGACGTCGCGATGTGCGCCGAATGCGCCGCAGAACAACGCGACCCTGCCAACCGGCGCTATCGGCACGCGTTCATCAACTGCACCAACTGCGGACCGCGGTTCACGATCATCGCCTCGCTGCCCTACGACCGGTCCTCGACCGCGATGGCGGGGTTCGCAATGTGTGTCGACTGCGCCCGCGAGTATGCCGATCCCGCCGACCGACGATTCCACGCCCAGCCCGTGTGCTGCCCGAACTGCGGACCTACCGTGCGCTACCGGGACCGCGACGGCCGCGAAACCGAAGGCGGTGCGGGACTCCAGGCAGCCCGACTGCTACTGCGGAACGGCGGCGTACTTGCGGTCAAGGGCATCGGCGGCTACCACCTCGCCTGCGACGCCGCGGACGAACAAGCCGTGGCGGAACTTCGGCGACGTAAGCGCCGCGGCGACAAGCCATTCGCCGTCATGGTGCCCGATCTGGGAGTGGCCCGCGTCATCGCGGTCGTCGACGACGCGTCTGCGCGCGTGCTGTCGGGCCCGCAGCGCCCGATCGTTCTGGTACCCCGACTCCCCGGCGCCACGGTCGCCGATGCGGTGGCCCCGCACAACCCCGACCTCGGCGTCATGACGGCATACGCGCCGCTGCACGCGCTTCTGTTCGGTGTGGCCGGTGACGAGCCGGGTCCGACGGCGCTGGTGATGACCTCGGGCAACCTTGGCGGGGAACCCATCTGTTTCACCGACGACGAAGCGCTCGACCGGCTTTCGCGCCTGGCCGATGGGTGGCTGATGCACAACCGGGACATCCTGGTGCCGTGTGACGACTCCGTCGTGCGAGTGGTCGACGGTGTCGAGCTTCCGATCCGGCGCTCGCGCGGTTACGCTCCTCTTCCCGTCGCGCTGCCCGTGGGGCTGCCGCCGACCCTGGCGGTGGGAGCAGACCTCAAGAACACGTTCGCCGTCGCCGAACGCAAGTACGCGTGGCTCAGCCAGCACATCGGCGACATGGACGACCTGGCCACCCTGTCGGCGTTCGGGTCTGCGGAGCATCATCTGGAGGCGTTGACCGGCGTCGCACCGGAAGTCGTTGTCGCCGACTCCCATCCGGGCTATCGATCGACCGCGTGGGCGCACCGAAACGCGGGCGACCGGCCGGTGCGGACGGTACAGCACCACCACGCGCACGTCGCGGCGGTGATGGCCGAGCACGGCCTCGACGGCGCCAAGCAGGTACTCGGTTTCGCGTTCGATGGCACCGGCTACGGACCCGACGGCGCGGTCTGGGGCGGTGAGGTGCTGCTCGCGGACTACAAGGGCTACCAGCGGCGGGCGCAGCTGAAATATGTGCCGCTGGCCGGAGGCGACGTCAGCGTGCTACGCCCCTACCGGATGGCGCTGTCGCACCTATGGGCAGCCGGGCTGCCCTGGGACGACGATCTGCCCCCTGTGCGAGCATGCCCGCCGCGCGAGCGAAAGGCACTGGCGCATCAGCTGACCACCGGGGTGGGCAGTGTTCCGACATCGAGCATGGGCAGGCTCTTCGATGCGGTGTCGGCGCTGGTCGGTGTCCGGCAAGTCGTCGCCTATGAGGCCCAGGCCGCAATCGAATTGGAGGGAATTTCGCGCGACGCCGACGGAGGCACGACTCGTTATGAGTTCGATGTCGATGCGTCAGCGGCGCCAACGGTGATCAACCCGGCTCCCGTGCTGGCCGCGATCGTCAGCGACATGCGTGCCGGCATACGGGCAACTGTGATCGGCGCGCGTTTCCACCGCGCGGTTGCCGAGCTGATCGTCGATCTCGCAGGCGCGGAGGATCCAGTCCCCCAGACCATCGCACTGACCGGTGGCGTGTTCCAGAACGCGCTGCTGCTGCGACTGGCACGAAACGGCCTTGTGGCCAAGGGCTTTGACGTGATTACTCACCGTCATGTTCCGCCGAACGACGGCGGCATCGCGCTGGGTCAACTCATGGTCGGAAACGCGGGGTGATCAGATGACCGCACCGTCTCGACAAGGCCTTCCCACCGGTCATGCGTTGTTCGCGCGTTATGCGTTCCCGCCCAACGAGCTGGGCTACTGCGGGCCCGCCGATGCGGACGTGCTGCTCCACGGAGACGATCCAGCAGAAGTCGCCGCGCACGCCAAAGCGTTCGACGGCGCGTGGCCGTATCTGCGGGCCATCGCCGACGCGGTGGGCATTGCCGATGCGCTCGACGCCGAAGTGGTGAGGAGCTACTGGGTCGGCGGAGACCTGCTGAACCGCGTCGACCCCACCGCGCTGCTGGATCGGCTTCGCACCGCATTCGCGGGTCAGGTCACCGGCCTTCTCGCCGACCTCGATCGATCAGTCGGTGTGCTGGCCCACCACAGCTTCCATGTGTTCGTGGTTTACCCATGGGTGCGGTTCCTCGACCGCGACCCCACCACGGCACTGCAGATACTGCAGCACTGCCGAATACGTTGGGGTACAGTCGACTCCGTCGACGATGAGCACTTGGTGATGGTGTCGCGCCCGCTCACGTTCCTGGAGGACACCCTCGGCCTCGGCCACCCAACCGCCGAGCGGGTGCGGTGGAGCAAGAGCGGCGCGTCGCTGATCACCGCGCCGACGCCAGGCGACACCGTGTCCGCGCACTGGGATTGGGTCTGCTCCACCCTCACCGACACCGAAGGTGACGCGCTAGCCGACGCCACGTGCACCACGCTGGACCTCGTGAACTCTGCCCGCGAAAGGGGGCGAGACAAATGACCGCAATTGCACAACCGGGTGAATCCTTTGTCGACACAGAGCTATCCGCGGATCTGGCGGCCGCAGCGCTGGACCTGGCCCGCCGATTCCACGACGGCGCCACCCTCTGGGTGATCTCACCCCAGTGGGAACCGCACGCACACCACGTCGCGGTCGAGTTCGTTCACCCGGTCATCATGGGCAAGCGGGCGCTGCCGTCCGTTGCGCTGGTCGAACCGGATCCGGTGGCGCAGGCACGCGTGGCCAGCCAACCCGGCGATCTGCTTCTGGCGGTGGCATCGGCCGATGAGCCCGCTGTGGTGGACGCCATGCGACGAGCGCCGGCGTGGGGCGCCCTGACGCTGTGGATCGGCTCCGGGCCGCGGCCCCCGGCCGGCGCCGCGAACCACATCCTCTGGGTCGACTCGGACGACCCTATGGTGCCGGCCACCGGGCGGTTCGTGTTGATGTACCACCTGCTTTGGGAACTGACCCACGTCTGCTTCGAACACCCTGGGCTGCTGAAATCCCGCGGTGACGACTCCACTGAGGACGTCTGCGTCACCTGTAGTGACGAGGGACGGCTCGGCGAAGTAGTACTGGCACCCGCCGACGCGACCGGCCAAGCGCTCGTCCGCACCGCCAACGGTGAGGAATGGGTCGACGTCACCGTCCTTGGTGACGTCGCACCCAACGATCTCCTTCTGGTGCACGCGGGAGCGGCGATCACACGACTGAGCGAGGTGAGCCGATGACCACACACGAATCAGAGAGCACCAGCTTCCTGTACCCATTCATCGAATCGGAGGAGACCGACGCGGCAAGCCTGCTGGACGACCTCGCCTCTTCGGCGCGCGGCAAGGCCACGGAAAGCGCCCGCCTGCAACGTGAGTCGCTCGACGAGTACGACGAGGGGTTGACCGCCGCGGGAACCGGCATGGCCGAGCGGTTCGTGCGCGGCGGCAGGCTCTACACGTTCGGCAACGGCGGCAGCTCCACCGACGCCGCGACGCTCGCGTCGCTGTTCAGCCGCCCCGCACGGGGGCGGCCCGTCGCGGCGTGGTCGCTGGCGGCCGACAACGCGGTGGTGACCGCGCTAGGTAACGACGTCGGGTTCGAGCTGATCTTCAAGCGACAGATCATCGCTCACGCGCGCGAGCGCGATGTCGCGATCGCCTTGTCGACATCAGGCAACTCCGAGGACCTGATGACGGCGATCACCGAAGCCAAGCAGCGGGGCCTGTTGACGATTGGCTTTTCCGGCCACGACGGCGGCCAGATGGCCGCGGCCGACGATCTCGACTTCTGCTTCACCGTGCACAGCCAAAGCATCCACCGCATCCAGGAGAGCCACGCCATGCTCGGCTTCCGGCTGTGGTCGGTGACCCAAAACCACATGGCACGTCAACCTCACAGGGCGGAGCATTCATGAGCACCACGGAAGCGACGACCTCCGCCCAGCGCGAGGACCGTGTGCTGGAACGGATCGACAAGTTCCGGCAGCGCCGGCCACGGCTGCTGGACGACGTGGTGACGCTCGCGCACGGGGCGGGCGGCAAGTCGTCCGCGGCGCTGGTCGACGCGGTTTTCCTCGAGGCGTTCCGCAACGACGAACTCGAACAACTCGGCGACGCAGCCGTCCTGCGAACCGCATCGGGCGAACAACTCGCATTCTCGACCGACTCGTATGTCGTTTCGCCGCGGCGGTTTCCAGGCGGATCCATCGGCCACGTCGCCGTGCATGGCACGATCAACGATCTCGCGGTGTCGGGTGCGCGTCCGCAATGGCTGTCGGCGGCGTTCGTCATCGAAGAGGGTTTCCCGATCGCCGAACTCCGCGAAATCGTCGCGGATATGAGCGAAGCCGCCGCGAAGGCGGGCGTGCAGATCGTCACAGGCGACACCAAGGTCGTCGGCAAGGGCGCCGCCGACGGTGTCTACATCTCCACCGCAGGCGTCGGCGTGATCCCGGTAGGCAGGCAACTGTCGCGCGACCTCGTCCAACCGGGCGACAAGGTAGTGCTGTCCGGGACGATCGGCGAGCACGGGATGGCCGTCATGCTGGCCCGCGGCGACCTTGCCATCGATGCCGACATCGCCTCCGACACCGCGCCGGTGCACGAGTTGGTCGAAATACTGCTTGCGGCAGCGCCATCGACGCGATGGATGCGCGACGCTACGCGTGGTGGCGTTGGCACCGTGGCCAACGAACTGGTCAAGGACTCCCCGTTCGCGCTCATACTGGACGAGGACAAGCTGCCGGTGGCGTCACAGGTGCTTGGAGCCTGCGACATGCTCGGCATCGACCCGCTGTACGTGGCGAACGAGGGCAAATTCGTTGCCATCGTTCCGGCCGACGAGGCCGACGCGGCGATTGCCGCATTGCACGACCATCCGCAAGGGGCCGATGCCGCGGTGGTTGGCGAGATCATGCCAGAACCGCACGGAATCGTTGCGCTCCGAACGTCGTTCGGCGGCAGCCGGATCGTCGACATGCTCGTCGGTGACCCGCTACCGCGCATCTGCTGAAAGGAGATTGACCATGTGTCTTGGGATACCGGGCCAAGTGGTCGACATCGTCGACTCCGAACAGTCCCTGGCCAAGGTCGACGTCAACGGCGTCCGAAGAAACATCAGCGTGCGCCTGCTGGCCGACGACAACCTGCAGGTCGGTGACTGGGTGCTCGTGCACGTCGGCTTTGCGATGGCGAAGATCGACGAGCGCGAGGCCGCGATGACGCTCGACCAAGTGCAGAAGATGGGCGAGAACTACCAGCAGGAAATCGACGCGTTCAACGAGTCCGAAATCGCCTGAGAGGCTTGACATGAAGTTCGTAGACGAATTCCGCGACCCGGCGGCAGCACGTGCGTTGGTCAAGTCCATCACAGAATTGGCAGGCACGGACGAGTTCAAGTTCATGGAGGTGTGCGGCGGTCACACGCACACCATCTACCGGCACGGCATCGAGCACCTGCTACCCGAATCCGTTGAGCTGGTGCATGGACCGGGGTGTCCGGTGTGCGTGATTCCAATGGGCCGTGTCGACGACGCGATGTGGCTGGCCGAGCAGCCCGGCGTCATCTTCACCACGTTCGGCGACATGATGCGGGTGCCCGGATCGAAGGGCAACCTCATCGAGGCGAAGGCCCGAGGCGCCGACGTGCGCTTCGTGTACTCTCCGCTCGATGCGCTCAAGGTGGCGCTCGACAACCCCGACCGCCATGTGGTGTTCTTCGCGGTCGGATTCGAGACGACGGCGCCGTCCACCGCGGTCACCCTCGTTCGGGCGCGCGCGCTCGGTGTCCGCAACTTCAGCGTGTTCTGCAATCACGTCACCATCGTTCCGCCGATCAAGGCCATCCTCGAGTCACCCGATCTGCGGCTCAACGGGTTCCTCGGACCTGGCCACGTATCCACCGTGGTGGGCCTGCGGCCGTACCGGTTCGTGCCGCAGGTCTACGGAAAACCCATGGTGGTGGCGGGGTTTGAGCCGCTCGACATCCTCGCGTCAGTGCACATGCTGCTGCAGCAGATTCGCGACGGGCGCTGCGAGGTCGAAAACCAGTACACGCGCGTGGTACGCCCGGAGGGCAACACACAGGCGCTGAAGCTGATGGCCGAGACGTTCGAGCTGCGCCCCCATTTCGAGTGGCGGGGACTGGGTTTCATCTCGCAGAGTGCCCTGAAGGTTCATCCCGACTTCGCCGAGTACGACGCCGAGATCAAGTTCGACATGCCGGGAGTGCGCGTCGCCGACCCCAAGGCATGCCAGTGTGGCGAAGTTCTCAAGGGCGTGATCAAACCGTGGGAGTGCAAGGTGTTCGGCACGGCGTGCACCCCGGAGACGCCGATCGGCACATGCATGGTGTCCCCCGAAGGTGCCTGTGCGGCCTACTACAACTTCGGCCGGCTACACCGAGAGACGGCCCAGCTGCTGGGTCAGCGTGCCTAACAACTAGCGTCGCCGCAACGCGCGGCGGAGAGGAGATGTCATGACGACCCCGGGCGACCACACATCTGAAGAACCACAAGAAGAACGGGGAATTCCTGGATCGCGGGACACCGGATCCGACAAGCCGTCGGGCGGGCCCACGGATCGGCCATCGGGCACTTACGAGGGCGACGAGTCCGTGCCAGATCACGGCGACGAGGGCGGCAAACCGGACTTCCAAACGGGGACGACGAACGAACCGCCAGGCGATGCCAAGCCCGCCGCCCCGCCGTACGAAGGCCGCAAAGAGGCCGCTGACGTCGGCGACGACAGCGCCGAGGAGGCCGGAGCAAGGACCGGTGGAGCCACCCGCCCCTCCACCGACAATCGCTGAATCACCACTGATCGCGCGGCACATCGAAGTCGGTGCACAACGCCCGCCACACGTCGCGCGGGTCGACGCCGTCCTCGATCGCCTGCGCGGCGGTGCGCCCGAATCTGGTCAGTACATGGTCGACGAGCAGGGAAGCGCCGCGCACCGGTCCGAACTGTCCGTCGACCAGTTCATTGAATTCCGTCAACCGCACGTCGCCAACCTACGCCGACGCCGCCAGCGCTTCATGGCACACCCGTACCGGATCGTCGACCTCGGCGACGCTGGCGCCGGCTCGTTTCGCCGCGTCCCTGTACCGCGGCGTCGACAACACCTCACTGACGGCCGCCACCAGCGATTCCGACGTCAATGGCCGCACCAGTTGCGCACTACCTTGGCGCACAAGCCGATTCGCGATCTCCCACTGATCGCCGCCGCCGGGCACCACGACCATCGGCACCCCGGCCAGCAGCGCCTTGGCCACCAAGCCGTGTCCACCACCACAGATGACCAGATCGGCGTGAGCAAGCAGTTCGTCCTGCCGGCCGAGGCCGACCACTGCCCACGGCGGCACCGTAACCTCAGGTCCGTCGAGTCGCGACACCACCACGCGCGCACCTTCGGGCAGCGTCTCCCCCGGCGTCAGCGTCTCTAGCGCCAGAGCGGCCATCCCCCGGGCGCCCGTCATCGCCGTCGACGGCGCCACCACCACAACGGGACCGGACCCCCCTGGGATCTCCAGCACGGACGACGTCGGCTCGAAGTGCAACGGGCCCACGATCACTGCCTCTTGCGGCCAATCCGGGCGCGGCACCTCCAGAGCCGGCAGGGTGGCGATGAGACGCCGCAACGGTCCGGGATCAACTGCGGGCAAACCGATTTCGACTCTGGCCGCCGACCGCTGCCGCAGGCCCTGGCGCCAGGATCGTGCGGTGAGCGCTCGCATG
>DASRJA010000697.1:0-5452 GCA_035649695.1 Mycobacterium sp.
CAAATACCGGGTCGGGCGGGCCGTCGCCCGGCGGGGACGCGCGATCGGCGCCGATCGGCTTGACGTGGAGTTGGCCCTGCTGCTGTGCCGCTGGTACGGCAGTGCGGTTACTTTGCAGCGCCCCGGATAGCAACCGCCAGCGGGTTAGTTATCGCCGCGCCACAACCTACCCGCGGGTATTGGTCCCACGGGGACGAAGGCAATGCTGCCAAGCACCCCTAACCTCAGCCTTGCGCACGGCACCGACGCCGACGAAGTGAAATCCAAAGCAACCGAAGGCGATAGTCGATGCCAAGCCCAGACGTTCAGCACCCGGCTGAAATTGCTACACCACATGATTTGCTGATGACCCGGTCGATGCTCGGCGTCGCAAGCGGGATGATGCCAGACAGCTCGTGGGCCAGGTTCGGCTTGAATCTGGCGCGCCGCCCGGGCGTCGTCACCAAACAGGTGGAGTTGTTCGGGCGCGAGCTCGCCTCGATCGCGGCGGGCACATCCGATCGCGCTCCGGCCAAGCCCGACAAGCGATTCAGCGATCCAGCATGGCAGAGCAATCCGTTGACGAAGCGTTCGATGCAGGCGTACTTGGCCGCCACCGAGCTCGTGGACAGCCTGTTCGCCGACGCGGAACTCGATTGGCGCGACGCTGAACGAATCCGATTCATGCTCGACGTCATCATGGAAGGGCTCGCACCGAGCAACAGCCCATTGATCAGCCCGTTGGGCTGGAAGGCGCTCATCGACACAGGCGGTCTCAACGTCGTTCGAGGGATGCGGCGCTTCGTGCGCGATATGGCTGTGCCGCCGCGGATTCCGTCGATGGTGGAGCCCGACGCATTCACGGTCGGAGAGGATCTCGCCGTCACACCGGGAGCGGTCGTGTACCGCAACGAGGTGTTCGAACTCATCCAGTACACACCTCAAACCGAGAAGGTGTGGGCGGTGCCGCTGCTGATGGTGCCGCCGGTGATCAACAAGTTCTACATCTTGGACATCGCCCCCGGTCGGAGCATGGTGGAGTACCTCCTGCGCCAGGGTCACCAGGTCTTCGCCATCTCGTGGCGCAATCCGACTGCGGCGCAACGGTCTTGGGGCTGCGATACGTACGGTGCCGCAATCCTCGACGCGTTGGAGGCTATCCAGAGAGTGACGGGGTCGCAGAGCGCCCATGTTCAGGCGTCGTGCTCGGGAGGCATCCTGGCGGCCATGACGGCGGCACATCTCAGTGCGACGGGTGAGGCTGAGCGCATCGCCAGCCTGACCTTGATGGTGACCGTCCTGGATCAGGGACGGGAGGGCTTGGCCGCTGCCGTCGACGAGACGGCCGCCAAACTCGCGATTGCGTTCTCGGCGCGCAAAGGCTTCCTCGACGGCCGCGCACTGGCCGAGGTGTTCGCCTGGTTGCGTCCCACCGATCTGGTTTGGCGGTACTGGGTCAACAACTATCTGCAGGGCCGGTCACCGGCTCCGTTTGACGTGCTGTTCTGGAACTCCGACACCACCCGCATGCCCGCCGCCTTGCACCGCGACATGTTGTTGATGGGACAGCACAACGCGTTGGCCGAACCCGGCGCGGTGCGCATGCTCGGCACCCCGGTGGACCTCGGCACGGTGACGGCGGATACCTACGTCGTTGCGGGGATCGCCGACCACATTTCGCCCTGGCAGGCCTGCTATCGCAGCGCGAGGATGTTGGGAAGCAAAGATCTGCGGTTCGTCCTTTCATCGAGCGGACACATCGCCGCGCTCGTCAATCCCCCTGGCAACCCGAAGGCGTCCTACCGCGCGGGAAACGTCGACGAACGCGACCCAACACGTTGGGCGGCGTCGGCGGAAACGCACAGCGATTCTTGGTGGCCCGACTTCTCCGCGTGGTTGGCGCAGCGCGGCGGCGAGCAGAAGCCGGCGCCCACGGCGCTTGGCGGTGACGGTTTGGCGGCGCTGGGTCCGGCGCCGGGCAGCTACGTTCATGTCCGTTAACCGCCTCGCGGTGTTGCCGATCCGAGTCCTTGGGGCATTGGAGTCAAGCTGCGCCTGCGTCAGCTGCGCAGCCTCGGCGAGCGCCGAAGTCTTCGCCGCCGCGAGATCGCACCTGCTCCGGGTGGCGGCCGGTCCGCCGCCCCCGACCGACACGGAGGGCATTGCCGATGTCATCGTGCTCTCCCCGGGGCACAAGCATGAACGATGAAAACCTTGTCGCGGTACTCGGTCAGCAGATCCGCGTCGACATCCGGTGGGGCACCGGGGTCCCGTTGGTGCTGTGCAACGGAATCGGGGCAAGCCTTGAAGTTCTCGATCCGTTTGTCGCGCAACTGGATCCGGACACCACCGTGGTGCGGTTCGACGTGCCGGGCTCCGGCGCCTCGCCGGATTCACCGTTTCCGTACCGGTTCCCATACTTGGCCGCAGTGCTGGGAACGCTTCTGAAGAAAATTGGGATCATCGATCGGCGAGCCGGTATATCGCAGGTTGACGTCTTGGGACTGTCGTGGGGCGGAGGGCTCGCCCAGCAGTTCGCCTTTCAGAACCCGCGCCGGTGCCGCAGGCTCATACTCGTATCCACAGGTACCGGTTCGCTGATGATTCCCGGCAAACCGCCGGTGCTGGCGAAGATGTTGACAGCGAGGCGATTCCTGGATCATCGCTATGCCGCTTCGATCGCGCCTGAGATCTATGGCGGGACCGCTCGCAGCGACCCGATGATGATCAAGCGCGTCTTCGACCGCCAGCTGATGGCTGGCTCGCGCGTCGGGTATTTGCACCAGCTGCTTGCCGGTGCAGGGTGGACCAGCGTTTTCATGCTGCCGCTGGTCCGGCAGCCCACCTTGATCGTCGCGGGTAGTGACGATCCCATCATCCCGCTGGTTAACGCCAGGATCATGAACCGGCTCTTGCCGAATTCTGCGCTACATATTCACGACGGTGGCCATGTTGAACTCATCACCAACGCGGCCGAGCAGGCACGGGTGATCGAAGAGTTCCGGCGCAAGGCCTAATCCCGAACCCTGTCAATCTAATTCGACAGCGAGTTCAAGGCGCCGAGGTTGCCGGGCGATGGCAGGTGCCAGCACAGGCGAGCGCGACCGCCAGGTGCGAATGGCGTGTACAACGCTGACACCGACTGGGATGAACAGTGGGGACAACACCAGCAGGAACGTAAGGATGTGCGGGATGTACGACATCGTGATCGGTCTTCCTCTCCGCCAAGCAGATTGGGAGAAGCTAGCCCGCCAGGTGGACGTGCGGCTTCGTCGTCGGGCAACCAACTCTTCGCGCGAGGTTGTGCGGTGGCGACAATGACGGATTCCATTGGCGCTGGGCCACAACCATTCCTGACATTTTCGTGTTGCAGGCACGATGGCGACGGGCCGAAATACATCTAATCTGCTCCACATGCAACGCTTCGGTGATCCATCGTTCGACCTCTTCAAGCTGTCCGACGAGCACAATGAACTGCGCGCCGTGCTCCGCGATCTGTGCGAGAAGGAGATTGCCCCGTACGCCGCTGACGTCGACGAGAGCTCGCGGTTTCCCGAGGAAGCACTCAAGGTCCTGAATGACACCGGGTTCTCGGCGGTGCACATTCCCGAGGAGTACGGCGGCCAGGGCGCCGACGCGGTAGCGGGTTGCATTGTTGTCGAGGAGGTCGCTCGGGTGTGCGCATCCTCCTCGCTGATCCCCGGCGTCAACAAACTCGGCACGATCGGGCTGATCCTCAGTGGCTCAGACGAATTGAAGAAGCAGGTGCTGCCGACCCTGGCATCGGGCGACGCGATGGCGTCCTACGCGCTATCGGAACGCGAAGCCGGCAGCGATCCCGCGTCGATGCGCACCCGCGCCCGCGCCGACGGCGACGACTGGGTGCTCAACGGCTCCAAGTGCTGGATCACCAACGGCGGCAAGTCAACCTGGTACACGGTGATGGCGGTGACCGATCCGGAGAAGGGCGCCAACGGCATCTCGGCGTTCGTCGTCCATGAGGACGACGAGGGCTTCACGGTCGGCCCCAAGGAGCGCAAGCTCGGCATCAAGGGCTCACCGACCACCGAACTGTATTTCGAGAACTGCCGCATTCCCGGCGACCGCATCATCGGCGAGCCGGGCACCGGGTTCAAGACCGCGCTGGCCAGCCTCGATCACACCCGACCGACGATCGGCGCGCAGGCCGTCGGCATCGCGCAGGGAGCGTTGCACGCGGCGATCGCATACACCAAGGAACGCAAGCAGTTTCGCAGGCCGGTGAGCGACTTTCAGGGCGTCCAGTTCATGCTTGCCGACATGGCGATGAAGGTGGAGGCTGCGCGGTTGATGGTGTACAGCGCGGCCGCCCGCGCCGAGCGTGGCGAGGCGGCGCTGAGCTTTATCTCGTCGGCCGCGAAGTGCTTTGCCTCCGACGTCGCGATGGAGGTCACCACCAACGCCGTCCAGCTGTTCGGCGGTGCGGGCTACACCGTCGACTTCCCGATCGAACGGATGATGCGCGACGCAAAGATCACGCAGATCTACGAGGGCACCAATCAGATTCAGCGCGTCGTCATGGCGCGGGCATTGCTGGCGTGACTCCTCGGGCACGTGCGGCGACTGCTCGTGGTGATTGGTAGACCTTTGAGCGTCGATCGCGTCGTCAGTGGGCGGATCGGCGATATCGTGTCATTACAGCAACGGAGGCGATGCCCCCCGGCTGAGGATAGTGACCGTCGATGGCCGACGCCGACCCGCAGGCAACCCAGCGGGATGTGCTCACAGGCATCCCCGCGGAACTGTCCATCTCTGGATTCGATGATGTCGTGGAAATCGGGCACGGCGGATTCGGGGTGGTCTATCGCTGCGTTCAGCCGTTGCTGGATCGCGACGTCGCCATCAAGGTGCTGACCGGCGACTTGGACCCCGACAATCTCGACCGATTCCTTCGCGAGCAGCGCGCGATGGGCCGGCTATCCGGGCATCCGCACATCGTGACCATATTCCAGGTCGGCACCACAGCCGGGGGGCGGCCGTACATCGTCATGCCCTGCCACCGCAAGGGCTCGCTGGAAGCGCTGATCCGCCAGCACGGTCCGATGGATTGGTGTGAGACCCTGCGCATCGGGGTGAAGCTGGCGGGTGCGCTCGAAGCCGCCCATCGCGCAGGCATACTGCACCGGGACGTGAAGCCGGGCAACGTCCTGCTTACCGAGTACGGCGAACCCCAGTTGACCGACTTCGGTATCGCCAGGATCGCCGGGGGTTTCCAGACGGGGACCGGAGTAATCATCGGTTCACCGGCGTTCACCGCGCCCGAAGTGCTCGCGGGTGCAGCCCCGACGTCCGCATCGGACGTGTACTCACTTGGCGCGACGCTGTTCTGCATACTGACCGGTCACGCAGCGTTTGAGCGTCGCAGCGGCGAGCAGGTGGTCGCTCAGTTCCTCCGGATCACGTCACAACCGATACCGGATCTGCGCGAGCAGGG